>JBCBPD010000043.1:0-29036 GCA_039820925.1 Bacteroidota bacterium
AATACATCCATTCGGGTTCTGCGGCAAATGGTTGCCCCTTTTCCTTTTTTATGGTAGAATGGGTTTACGAACCATCGTACCCAACGTCTTGGCCTTGCCTGATTTTTAGGCACAAGGAGTCGATACACAAACGCTTTGATTTTCGGATTTCTCTTCAGGTTCTGTTTCCAACTCATGACGGGTTGTTTTAAGCTGATTTTTTAATGGCTTCGTAAATGGCCTTCACGTTGTTCTCCCAAGTATGGCTTTTGGCAAACGCTATTCGGGCTTGAGTTAATTCTTCCGAGTTTTCAGATAGCGCCTGCTCGGCTAGTGCTACATATTCTTCTTTGTTAGCCGCGAGATACACATGGTCCTGGAACATTTCCATAGCCTTGGTTCGAGTAGCTAAAGTCGGTTTCCCCATAGCCAAGTATTCGTCAATTTTACGAGGGTAGTTCCCAATGGTCCAGTCGTTTACGACCTGAGGATTCATGGCAATATCAAATCCTTTGACGTACGCGGGAAGCTCAGAAGCATCTTTTCTTCCCAGGAAAAAAACGTTATCCAATTCATGTAATTTGGAATTTCGGAAATCTTCATCTTCTGGTCCCACAAGGACCAAGCTCCAATCCTTTTTGGCTTGAGCCATAAATTCCAATAGCTCCAAATCCAAGCGCATACTGGTCAAATACCCCACATACCCTAAAATCGGTTTGGGAATGGCATCAAATTCCGAAGGAATCTGAATTGTATTTTCTTCATCATTAAACAAAGAGACATCACAGCCCTGACCTACCATAAAACTGTTAGGATTATGCTCCAAACCATATTCGGTGTAAAGGGTTGAGTTGTTGACTACCGTATCCGCTTTCTTGATGATTTTTGGTTCCAAACGCTCCCCATGACGTTGCCAATAGGGAACCTTTATCAAATTGTCACGCATGTAATAGGTGTAGCGCTGTGGTTGCAAAAATTCTTTGAGGTGCAATCCCAAAAACATGGAGCTGTCGTTAAAAAGAAGAACATCTTCAAAGCCCAGAGCATCCATCGCACTTTGGATGTCGCGGGCGAACATTCTTGAGTTTCGTTTATTCAATAGCTTAAATAGGGAATGAACTGGTATCCAATTGATGGACTCCGTCATGGACTTTGGATACAGGTTCCAAAGGTTATCGGATACCTTGACCAGGTCAGGAGCTTCCCCATTTTTGATGCGAATCCGTTTTTGAACCTTTTCCGTATCCATTTCGCGCTTTAAGGTAGCACGGTCCAATGGCGGGTTTACATAAAGTACTCGGTTGTGCTTGGCAAACTCTGAAGCAATGTTTTTGCAGTTGCTACCGATTTCAATATCCCAGGCTTGAATGCCCACAACAACGATATCTTTATTTTTCATCATGCTTCTGACTTTTCAAGTTCGTGGTGCACATTTTCATAGAGTTGCAGCACATTGTTCGCCATGGTTTCCCACGAGAATTTTTTGGCTCTCTCGATACCGTTTTCTGCCAACAAACTGGCAAGGGCTTCGTCTTCTACCAAAGTGTTCAATGCTTGAAAGATGGCGTTGGCATCGTATGGATCAACCAACAAAGCCGTATTTTCTCCCGCCACCTCGGGCATGGAAGAAGTGTTGGAGGTAATCACCGGTACGCCGCAGGCCATACCTTCCAGAATGGGAATCCCAAAACTTTCACGGAGGGAAGGGTACAAAAACACGGAGCACTGACTAATTAGTGCTGGTAAATCCGTGTTAGGCACATAACCGGTAAGATGAATTGAACCCCTAAGTTTTGATGCGCCTATTTCAGCTAGTAACTTTTGCAGTTCGTATTCATCATAATCCAACATGACCAGCTTAAAGGCACTAGGGTTATTTTGGTTGAATTGGGCAAATGCCTTCAACACCCCACGCGTATTTTTCTTGGGGTCTGTGTTCCCCAGAAAAAAGAAGAAACGTTCGGGCAAATTATATTGTTTCTTTACCTTTTCCAGTTGTTCGGCGTTGGTGATTTTTACGAAATGTTCTCCCACTCCATTATAAATGGCCGTCAAACGTTGGTCACCAAAACCAAAGTGTTTGTTGATTCTTTCTTTTTCATATTCTGATACCGTAATCACCTTCTTGCTCTTCCGAACTACGGATGGCACACAGTAACGACGGTACATATTCCCCAACTTTTGATACCAGGTACCTTCTTTTTTCAGAAGACTAATGCTTTCCAGATAAATGATATCATGAAGGGTGGTAATCAGAGGCACCTTAGAAAAAATAGGTCCTGTGTTACTTGTGCAATGCAGCACATCGCATCCTTCTCTATAGGCCGCTTTGGGTAAAGCGAATTGTTCCCAACCCGCATAACCGCCCCAAGAGTCTAGCTCCACTATTTTAAAGTTTGCTGCTTTGGGAATACAGGTATTGTCTTCATCTGGACGTACAAAAATGACATACTCGTTGTGCTTGTCAATTTTCTGTAGATTTTTAATGAGTTCCAACGCGACCATATCCATGCCGTGTTTTTTTCGGCGATATAAACGTTGTCCCTCAATTCCGATTTTCATGTGTTATGAATTTGGTGTTCCGTGTTGGGTGTGAATGAATTTCTTGTTGGCGCCTTTAAGTTTGAACAAACTCAAGAACATGGTGAAGAAGGCACTAGGCAAAGTCGCCATAGCCTTAAAGGTGGCCACTCGATAAAATTTAGTAGGCGTAGCGAACAAAAAGGCCAAAACCGTAATCCCAGCAACGCCATACCAAATTGTTGGAGAAACTTGCAGCCATTCCAACTTCAGGTAGGATTCGACCAACGCATAAAGCATGGTGATTCCCATCACCAATCCCAAGAGTAATACTCTAGGCGGCGAAACCATTTGATAGACTTTATCGGCAAAATCCAGATTGCCTTTCAAAAAGAGTTCTTTCAAACCCGAAAGCACATACCTTCTGAAATACACGAATTGAGCTGAAAGCCATCGTTTCCGCTGATTGGCGAACACCTCAGATTTTTGGACTTTTTCGTCCAAAACGTAAGCATCATTCAAATATTCAATGGTGTTTCCATCGCGCAGAAGTTTCAATTCCAATTCTTTGTCAAATCCTCCAATGGCATTGACATTGGCCATCATTTCCTTAAAGAAAGCATAGTCAAAAGCCATTCCCGAACCAATCAAGGCAGAGGAAAGACCTAATACGCGATGCCCTTTTCGGAAAATATGATTGTTGATTTCTTCACTAATCGCATCCAAAATCGCCATAGGCGTATTCTGATTCTTGGCAATGCGGTGCCCTTGTACAATTCGAAATCCTGAATTGAACGCTCGATTCATTTTGGTGAGAAAATCAGGCTCCATCAAATTATCAGCGTCCAGAACCAAAGCAATATCATAGCCATCACCGATGGTTTCCATGGCTTTATTCAAGGCCTTGGATTTGGTACTTTTTTCAAAAGACACCTCAACCAAACGAATTGGCAATGCTTTTAAGGCATTCAAGGTTTTGGGTAGAAAAGAATCGGCAATGATGACCACCTCAAAAGAATTCTCCGGATAGTTTTGTCTCAAGGCATGCTCCGCTACCTCAATGATTACATTGTCTTCTTTGTATCCTGGAATCAATACGGCAAAACGATGTTGCCTATCTGATTTTGGGTTCCTTTTCCGAGCTGAAAACAATCCAGCGAAAGCAAAAACAAAAATGTATAAGGCTGCGACCCCAAAATAGAGCAGCAAAACGCTTTCTAGAACAAAACCTATGGTTTGAAGAACTTCCATCTACCGTTTTATCCTTCCACCAAGGCTTTAATTGACTTTTCTTGCAAGAGACTGTCGAAATAGTTGATGGTTTTTTCAAGACCATCTCTTAACTCTACATCCGGATTCCATCCGGTCAGCTTTTCCTTGGCTAATGAAATGTCTGGTTTTCGTTGCATAGGGTCATCAGAAGGCAAAGGCAAGTGAATAATCCTTGATTTTGAACCCGTCAAATCAATGATATTCTGGGCCAATTCCAACATGGTGAACTCCCCTGGATTTCCGATGTTGACCGGGCCAATAAATTCATCCTCCGTATCCATCATCTTCACCATTCCATCAACCAAATCACTTACGTATTGAAAGCTTCGCGTTTGGGTTCCATCTCCAAATACAGTGATGTCTTTCCCTTGAAGCGCTTGCATGATAAAGTTGGAGACAACACGGCCATCATCCGGTTCCATACGAGGTCCGTAGGTGTTGAAAATCCGAACGATTTTTACCAAAACCCCATTGGATTCGTGATAGTTTACAAAAAGGGACTCCGCACAGCGTTTTCCTTCGTCATAACAGGACCGAACGCCGATGGGATTCACATGTCCCCAATAATCTTCCGGTTGCGGATGGATTTCCGGGTCACCGTACACTTCGCTTGTGGAAGCTTGTAATATTTTTGCTTTAATCCGCTTTGCCAATCCCAACATATTAATCGCTCCCAAAACCGAAGTTTTGATGGTCTTGATGGGATTGTGCTGATAATGCACGGGTGAAGCTGGACAAGCCAAGTTGTATATCTCATCTACCTCTAGAAAATAAGGTAGTGTAACGTCGTGACGGATAATCTCGAAATATGGATTGTCCAAAAGATGGACTACTTTACTTTTTCGTCCGGTGAAGTAGTTGTCCATGCAGATGACTTCGTGTCCTTCTTTTAAAAGGCGCTCACACAAATGTGAACCGACGAAACCGGCACCTCCGGTAACTAAAATTCTTTTCATTTTCAAGGTTTAGGCGTTAACAGTTTCTACTTCTTCACTCTTTACTACATCTCTACCGATGCTGTAATAGGTAAAGCCAAGCTCACCCATTTCTTCAGTGTCGTAGACATTACGCCCATCAAAAATCGTCTTGCTATTCATTAGTTTTTCCAAAATGCGGAAGTTGGGCATTCGAAACTCGGACCATTCCGTTACCAAAATGAGCGCGTCGGAATCAATGATGGCGTCGTATTCATCTTTGGCATATTCGATAGTATCGCCCAAAATACGTTCGGCTTCCTCCATGGCCACTGGGTCGTAAGCTCTCACTGTTGCCCCAAGAGCCTTCAATTCCTCAATAATGACCAAGGAGGGCGCCTCGCGCATATCATCGGTTTTTGGTTTGAAGGACAAGCCCCATAAACCAAATTGTTTTCCTTTTAAATTTTCTCCGAAGTGACGTTTTATCTTTTCAACCAAAACAGATTTTTGGCGATAGTTCACACTTTCAACAGCTTTCAATACTTCCAAAGAATGTCCGTATTCATCGGCAGTACGTACCAAGGCTTGGACATCTTTTGGGAAGCAACTTCCGCCGTAGCCGGTACCCGGATAAATGAACTTGTTTCCAATTCTGGAGTCAGAACCAATCCCTTTTCGGACCAAATCCACATTGGCACCAACCAATTCGCATAGGTTGGCGATATCATTCATAAAGCTGATTTTGGTCGCCAGCATGGAATTTGCTGCGTACTTGGTCATCTCCGAAGAGAAAATATCCATAAATAAGAGTGGGTGACCGTTCATCAAGAAGGGCTTGTACAAACGACGCATCACTTTTTCGGCACGTTTGCTCTCCACACCCACCACAATTCTATCCGGCTTTAAAAAATCATCTACCGCACTACCCTCTTTCAAGAATTCAGGGTTGGAGGCAACGTCAAATGGAATACGCACATTTCGCGAAGCCAATTCTTCTTCCACAGCACTTTTCACTTTGAAAGAAGTACCTACAGGCACCGTACTTTTGGTAATGATGACTTTATAGTCTTCCATGTGCTGGCCAATTTCACGGGCCACACCCAAAACATATTTCAAATCGGCACTACCATCTTCATCCGGTGGCGTACCCACAGCGATAAAAACGGCATCACAATCTTTAATTCCTTTTTCCAAACTTGTGGTAAAGGCCATCCTACCCTTATCGATGTTGCGCTCTAGCAATACGTCAAGGCCAGGTTCGTAAATAGGGACTTCGCCCTTTTTCAATCTTTCAATTTTTCTTTCGTCAATGTCCACACAGGTAACATTGATTCCGGTTTCAGCAAAGCAGGTTCCCGTAACGAGTCCAACATAGCCTGTTCCTACTACAGTAATGTTCATGGTCTTAAATGTCTTTTTTAAGGTTATTGAGGTATTTTAGTTTCTATCGTACCAATCCAAATCTTGGGTTCCGCCTGAGTTAGCCCAATTCACGAATCTTGGATATTCAATCGTGATTGGAATGGATTCTTCCGGAGCTTCAAAGGCTTCAAAAATGTTCAAGGCCCAAGGCAGATTGGTTTCTGTTTTGTAATATCTGTTGTTCGCCGCGTCACTATCATCATCGGCGGTGCCGAGCAAAGCGCCTTTACTGGTCGGTGCAAAGTCAGGAAGGTGAACTTCCTGTGAGCGGTTCCCTCCTGCAATCAAAAATGGGTTAAAGGGTACCAATCCTAAAGATTGCTGGGCAACCGATGAAGTAAAATCAATCACCAAGCTTATGGTATCCCCTTGCATGGCGATGGTATTCCCTGCTACGATAATGACCGTTTCATCTGAAGCCGTACCAGATTCCGTTCCGTTGGCATCTAAGGAAATAAAGGGTGCGTTTACCACTTGGCCTTGCACACTATTCACTAAAGAAGGATTAATGGGAAAGGATATGGCAAACCCATTTTCCAATGCGCCACCAATATTGTCGATGGTGAAATCCGCTTCAATACGGGTTACTTCATTTTGCGCGTTCGTAATGAGGTTATAGGCGTAGGAAACCACTAAATCATTGAAATCATAGTCCCCTTGGCTAGGCCACAAGTCTTCAAACGCCAATACGCCCGTTAAACTTTCGGTTGGTGAAAAATTATTGAACGCTTGGTTCACATCAAATGGAAAATCATCCAAAGCATCATTTACTCCATCCCCGTCAGAATCGTTTGCGGGAATCAAAGCCACTACGTTGGTCAATTCAATAGATTCCACAGGGTTTGCCCTTGCATAGAAGACTGCATCATTAAAGTCATCATCAGACCCTTGGTCTCTTCGTAAATCTTCAAAAGCCAAAAAGTTGATTTCTCTAGCGCTGTCATATAACTGAACCATATGCTGGTTCAAACTGCTATTCTCTGGATTAAAGCTGGTGTCGGAATAGAAAATGTTGTTTCCATCTCCCACGTTGGAGCCGTTCCATCCGTTGGCTACTACGAACCATGAAATGACCGTATTAGGGGGAAATCTCCCTAGGTACACTCTATCTCCGGGCACTAATCCACCCGAAGAACCCACCATGGAGGCGTTAGGGAAAATAATGTTGTGACTGGCAATATCGTCTACCGTTTGGGGTTTTGAACCCACTGGATAGGAGTAATATCCCAAAGCATTGCGATACCCTGCTCCTTCAGATACAAAGGTTACCCAAACATCAGCCAAATCGGTTAAGACCATGCTGGTCTCAGTGGAATTGGCCAAAAATTGAGGTGTTGCGATAGGCACCCTACTTCTTTCCGGTAGTGAAGCGTTGATATCGTCCAAAAGGTTTTGTTGGATGACATCAGGAAGTTCTTGTTCGTCAGGAACTCCCAAACCGTCATACGTGCTTAAATAATTGTAGGTAACTCGTGACGCTTGGTTCCCTAGTTTTTTAGGTCTATTTGGTGTGCTTCTCCCCCCGCGATTGCTTCGGTCGAAAAGAGGTCTATAGTCAAAGTTCACCCGCCCATTCTCAATCGGTAGGTGAATGTCATTTGTGAGACCTAAATAGTTCGAAATTAGAATGACGCTATCCGCTTGTGCACTCAATTGGAATTTTTGCTCAAAAGCGCCCGTATTGTCAAACATGGCCTTTCCAAAGAAAAGACTATCCTTTTCTCCCGTTTTACTGTATAAAGAGAATACTGCCTTGCTTAACATAGAAGGTACATTGAGTTGTACATTCACATCCTGGTCTGTAGCATAGTTAAAGTTTGCCGAGACATTAAGTGCGGACAGTGGATCATTAGGGTCAGGGTCATTTCCAGTTGGATTGGGCTCACCCAAATCGCTTTCGCTCACACATGCTGCTACGGTTAGAAAAAGAAGAAAACGTAGCGCTTTTTTAAAATAGGGGTACATCTTGTAATCAATATTTTTGTAAATATTATCTTACAATCTGTATCAGAAAATTATATGTTGTAAAACAAGGTGATAGTGTTGTGAAAAAGCACCATATAGCGAAGAAAACAATCGCTTCGTCGAGGTTTTACCCTTAAAGCCGGTATTTAAATGGCAACAGAAATCCCGAAAGATAAGGGACTCAAAGCCTCATCCAATTCCCTTCAAGGTACGGCATTTATTCCGTCCTATTCTACCTGACAGGAAACCATCACATGCTTCGTTATCGGAAAGCTTGATAAAGGAAATAAAGTCCTTAAATGAGTTTTGACGAGTGGGTCAAATTCCAAGATACGGCACGCCAAAAAGCCTTAAGATGTTCGAACTCCCGCTTTAGGATAAACTTTAGGAGATTCTTCGGAATAGAAACCAACATCTGAAAAAGTAGACTCACAAATAGAGATAAGGGCTTAAAATTGCGACGTGCGAAAAGAATCCGATTGCGAGAAATATAATACGTCTTTAATGGACTGAACTTTCCTGTGGACACTGACTCTTTATGTAAAATATAGGATTTGGGCTGATAAAAAATCTTATACCCAGCGCGCTTTATCATCTCGGCCCAATCGTGCTCTTCATAATACAAGAAATAGATTTCCGTCATCATCCCCACGGCCTCCACTACCCTTCTTGGCACCATCATGGCCGCACCATGAATAGATTGGGTTTCTTTCGGAGTATCAAAAGTCCCATCATCTTTTTGATGATACCCAATACTACTATTTCGAATGGTCCATTTGTTCATTGGTGTATAGCCTGCGTACTGAATCAAAGTGGGGTCCCAATGGAATTTGATTTTGGGGCTTACCATCCCAATATTCAGGTCATTCTGCAAGGTTTCTACCAAAGGTTCCAAGAAATGTTCTGGTACTATAGTATCGTTATTCACAAAAAGTAAAAACTCTCCTTTGGAATGCTTCACGCCCAAGTTGTTGCCGCCGGCAAAACCAAGATTCTCATGACTTTTAATCAACTGAATTTCGGGAAAAGCGGTTTTTATCGCATCAGGGTCATCATTAGGGGAAGCATTGTCCACCACAATCACTTCAACATTGGAGTAGCTTAACTTTCGCACCGATTCCAAGAACTCCATGGTCACCAAGGATTCGTTGTAATTCACCGTAATTATGGATACTAGGGGTTTCATTTTGTCAGGTTTATGAAGTTGATTCTTGAAGTGCCAAAGCTTCTTTTTCTTCCATGATTTGCTTGTCCAGTTTTGGTGCAATAAACATGAAGACCATACCCGTATACATCAAAATGCAGGTTGGGAATTGTCCAAACACACCATTACCGTATGAGGCCAACATAATGCCTGCCATACCGCAGACCAAAGCTGTAATCTGCCCTTTTAACCAGTCATCCCTTATTTTGAACATGCAGTTATAGGCACCTGTGATTAGGATAAAAAACAAAATGAACAAATGCAGATAGAGTCCTACAATACCCGTGTCAGCCCAGACCGCAACAAACCAGCTGTCCGTAGCGGTATTCGCCAAAAAAGTGTTGGGAGAAAAACGTTTGCCCCAATTTCCGGTAGAACCGATACCTCCACCTAGCGGTCTTGTCGCCAAGTAACCCTTCAATTTCGCTTGATTGATTCTTCGCATTTCGAGCGAAGCGTCATTTGGGTCAAAGGCTGTTCGCATTCGTCGGATTTGGTCGTTATCGTTTCCAATGGTCGTGTATTTGAAAAAGACAAATACCCCTATTCCAGCCAATACGCCCAATAAGATGCTAGGCATATGTTTTCTTACCAAAATGAACATGACTCCGCCCATGGCTGGCACTGCAATAGCACCTCTTGTTCCTGATATCATCATCCCTAGTAATCCCGCCATGGCGACAATACCGCAAAAAATCTGGAACTTCCGATTCTTGGCAAACAATGCCAAGACACCAAACACGACACCTGTGTGCCCTTGTGAAGCGCCAAACTGACCCGCATCAGAATAGAAAGAGAAAATACGAAGTTTTCCGAACAAAATGTGGGTAACTGACCCACCGGCATCCAACCAGGCTTGCTCATAGGAATCCACTCCAAAAATGAGCTGTTGCATTCCTTTTAACGTCGCCAAGACGGAAAGGACACCCCAGATGACAAAGAAGAGGTGCAAATCTTCTTTTTTGTTGAAAAGAATAAACACCAAGGGAATGAATAGCCATTGATACAACGCCAAACCTCTCATGGCATAAAACCAGGCCGCCACACTTACTGCTTCGGGGTTCGCAATTTGCAATACAGCATATCCAAACCAGATGGTAACGAGCAGGGTCAATTGGGACTTTGCCAAATCCCATTGCACTTTCACCTTAAATGCCTTAAAAAATAGGGCTAGGTACATCATTACCATCAAGCCATCCATGAGCAGACCCCAGGTCATAGGAATGTAACGCCCAATACCCAAAACAAAAAAGTTGAAAATCAGAATGGTTACAATACCGAGTCTTGGTTTTACAAAAAGTAACCCCAAATAGATGAAGGCAAAGGGCAGAATCATAACGGCAATGCCTAATACCAGACCTCGTGTCGCCGTCAAATGTCCTGTAGTCAGTGCTATTGAAAGCAATAGCAGTATAGGCAATGGCTTTTTTAGGTAATCGGACCCACTTGTTGTTTGAAACGTATGCATCAGCCAAAGTGGGTTTTAAGGTTTTTGATAAATAAAATACTTTCGGAAACGATGTGTTTTCCGTCGACCTGAATTTCTCGTTTTAAATAGTAGAACCCCATAATGATTCCTATGAGGGTAAACAGAACCGTTCCTACTGCCACGACTACCAAACTTTCAAAAACGAATACCGCTATGCAGTTGATGACAATGTTGGCGAAGGTCATCACCAGAACTTTATACAGATTGAGTTTGGGTTTATCAATACTATCCAATAACACTCCGGTAAATCTGTCCAACGGTAGCAGCATGATGTACACCGCGAAAACCCGGAAAACCAAGGTGAGTAGCGGAAGTGAATCTTTATATTCCGCACCCCCTAAAAACAACACCAGCGTTTCAGCAAATACAAAACCAACGGCTGCTACAGGCAAGAACAAAAGCATCACAATGCCTACATAGGAGTAAAAGATTTTTTTGGCTTCTTGCATCTTGCCTTCAATCGCCTTTTTGGCCATTTTAGGATATGCCGTCATGGTAAAACTGTGCAAAGGAATCCCCAATAAATCGGTCAGCTTTAATGGAATCGCGTACATCGCAATTCCGACGGAACCTAGTATGGGGCTCATTCCTATGATGAAGGTATCCGAGCTTTTCAATAAGCTTGAACTTATTAAAGTACCCATGGAATATTTTCCAAAATTCAAGAGTTCCTTTTCAATTTTTCGTTGCGCCTTTTTAAAGTGGTATAACCCATCCCATCCTTTTAGTAAACACCATACTCCTGATATCGCATTGACGAAGATGTTCGCCCAAATCACGGTTAGGATTCCTTCCTTCAACCACAAAAAGTTGACTACCAGAAACAAGCAAAACAGTCCCACGTTCAATACACGAACCCACATCATTCGATTGAAATTCTGTTCGGCCTGAAATAAAGACATCGCGTTGTTCCAACCTAAGTTGGCCACTGCCAACCAAGGGTAATACGTCAGAAAAAGAAAATAGCCGTTGTTGATGGTTTGACCTGAAAGGGTAATCATGAGCCATAAGCTCCAACAAAACACAGTCAGTAATAAAAGTAAGACCAAGTTGATGCGAAAGGCGGAAGCCATGATACTTTGCTTTTCCAAAGTATCCGCCCCCGATAGTTGTCTGACCGAAGCGGTTCGTGTCAACCCAAAACGCAATAAATCCACAAAAGTGGCCAGGGTGATAAAGAGCACCCACTCTCCAAACAGTTCTTTGTTGAGCTGTCGGGTAAGCAACATAAAGCTCAGCAAACCCAAAAAAGCAACACTTCCATTCGCCATAAGGGAGGAAAGGTTCTTTTCTTTTCCGATTTGTTTTAGTTTTCCAAGCATTAGGTCACTGAAGTTTTAGTGAAAAATCGAAATTGAACCAGTTTCTTAATCCATCTTCTGAAGAAGGAGCGTTTTTTGGGCAAATCCCCAACAACGGTCTCCATTTCAAGGACCTTCACCCCATTCAAAATAATGAGCGGCTCAGGACCCGTGGTCGCCTCATTGAATAGTTCCAAGGCATTTTTATCTGCTTCGGTCCATGCACGATTCGCTCTTGTAACCAAGAAAGTATAGTCCATGGTTGAAGCCAATTTCACTGGGAATGGATTTTTGATAATGCTCGGGATTTCCAGAATCACAAAATCAAATGCATTAAAGTCGTCCACTACCCCAGCATCATCAAACTCATTTATGGAGGACAACTTGTAAAGTTTATCGCTGATGGGGTACAACAGCTTTTGATAACAATCTTCTGTCAAGCCAAGGTCGGTATCATCATATGTGATGTGAAGCATTCTATAATCCAATTCACAAAGCTTCGAAACCAAATGTTTGCAGATAAACGTTTTGCCCTCCTTGTCTTGTGTTGAGAAAAGAAGGTTGACCACCGGAGCTGCTGTTTTATCTTTTTTGAATTGATTGAGAATGATGTTTCGCGAGATAGCATTCACCGCTTTGTTTTTCAGATAGGCGTAATCGATTTTACTGCTCTCCGCACCAATGACCGGAAAAATAGAGGATACTTTCAAGTCAATTTTATCCTCAGCTCTTTTTGCCGTGTTGATGTTGCCGTCCAAAAACTCCAATACGAGAATGGTAGCGGCCACCAAAACAAATCCTGCCATCGCAGCTACTATTACCAAAAGCATTCGCTTGCTGGGTTTTGGGCTGATGGGGAAAAACGGAGCTTCGGTAAGTTTTATATTGGATTTGAGCTCCACATTTTGTTGGCGCAACTTGGCCAAACCCAAACTGTGCAGAAGACTCAAATACTCTCTCTCGGCAATATCGATTTTACGCTCCAAGCGTTTCATCGTTGCGCCCAAAGGAGAGAATTCTTGATACAATCTTTTGAATTCTTCTCGCTTTTCATCCATGACCCGAAGTTGTGCTCGGGTACCTTCGTATTCGATTGTTTTGGCCAACCAGTCGGAAAGCACGCTGGTAGAAGCCAAACTTTTGGTATCATAATCGGTTTTGTAAATCGTATCGATATTTTTCGCCAGTTCATCTTCAATTTCTGCGATACGTTGCATTTTGGTGTTTGCGTCCTTGGTTTTTTTAAGCTGAACAGTGGAATCTTTGTCCATCCCCAAAGTGAGCATTGAAACTTCAAAACTCAGCGTAGAAAGTTCCTTTCGCAAATTCATAATCCGAGTGCTGGAAAGTCTTTTGAGTTCATGGGCTTCCAGTTTGGATTCCAAAACCCCTAGCACGGCCTTTGCCGCATTGAACTTCCGGAATACCTCCAGATACTTGATTTCAAACTCTTCTTTTTCCGCAGCAATATGTTTGGTTTGCTCGTAGTAGTTGATAATGTTGTTGGTTTGGTTGAATTGCAGCAACTCATCTTCGGCCCCTTTCAAATCAACTGTAGAGGCCGCTAATTGACGTTCAAAATATTTGACTACGGCATCTGATTGATTCACCTTGATATCGGCATTTAATTGCACAAAAACCTCGCAGAGAATCAACAAGGTGTTTTGACAAATGGCCGCATCCTCCGATTCGAATTCAATATCCACGAAGTCACTGTTCGAAATTCTTCTCAAGCCTACTCGACCTGAGATTTTTTCGATGCTATAATCCGGATGGTCGAGATTGATGAGTTGGTAAATAAAATTGGTATGGTTGGATTCCTTCAATTCCAAGAAGTTCTCATAGGTCTTAACCACATCGCCAGGTACTACCAACTGCTTCACTTCCTCTGGAACCAACTCCATTAAAGCTGCATACTTTTCTTGCGAGATAATTTTGACATCAGCATTTTCCAACACCATATGCTGTGCGAACAGTTTCAGACCTACAATTTCAATTGTGGTCCTTGCTTTAATAAGGTTTAAAAGGTTATCGTATGCCGTATTGGTTGCCCTGAAGTCTATTTTGGTATTTTCCAACTCAATATTTGAGCCTGTGGCGATACCGGTATATACCCTAGCTTTGGAATTGTATACTTTCGGCTGGTTACGGGTAAGGTAAAAAACCATACCCCCCAAAAGCACAGGAACCCCAATCAAAAGGGCGACATGTCTCAATAAGAGACGGACAAAAAAGAGTAGATTAAACTTCATTAAATATCCAGTTCTGCTCCTATAATATTTTCCAGGGCCATGACCGAGGCAATAAATTCAGACCGGTGCAACTCGAAATTCATGGTCGCTTGATTTAGCATTTGCTGCAATCGTGTGTATTCCGTCACGTTAATAACCCCGGTCGAAAAGTCCTTTTCGGCACGCAAGGATTGTACACGGTAACTATCCACAATGGAATTTGATACGTAGTACATCCTATGGTTTTTCAATACGGTGTTATAGAGGTATTGTACCTTTTGCTCCAGTTCCACTTCGGCCACTTGCGTCTCAAATCGGGCTTTTTCAGCTTCTCCCTTTGCGCTTAAGATTCTGGCCCTTCGATTGATGATAGCCGATAAAGGCAACCGAATGGAAACCCCCACGTTGTACCTGCTTTGTTCGGTCGAAAACAAGGTTTGACTTTGTGGGTCACCGGCAATTTGTTGGTTGCTTAGGTTGTCAAAAATCCCGTAGTTGTAGCCTGCTTCAAGATTGATGTATTCCAACCAAGCCCTTTGCTCCGCAGATACTACGCCATCGCGGTATTGCTGTTCAGAAACCGTAACTTTTATAAAGGGAGAAAAGTCCTTCGCCATCTGGATAAGCGTATCCAATGGCGGTAATTTTTTGCTGATGTCGTTTTCCTCTAGGCCTTTTTCAATAAAAGCCGTAATGGATTGTGCCGAAGCGACTTGTGCAAAAAAGAAAATCAATAAAATGCCCCAATATTTCTTCATTACACATTCTCTTTTTGAAAGACGGCTCTAAACGTGCGCAACACAATCCAGAGGTCTATGAGAAAAGCGTTTTTGCTGTTCGCGTATTCCACATATTTGATGTCAAGTTGTTTTCGTTCCTCGGGCGACATTTTTGAGCTACGCCCCCTAGCTTCAACTTGCCACAAGCCTGTTATTCCGGCAGGACCGTTAAATCGGTCGGTCCATTCGTCCGTAGTCAATACCTCGGCTTCATACAAAGGCAACGGTCGGTTTCCTACAATGGACATATCCCCTTTCAAAACGTTTATCAGTTGTGGTAGCTCGTCAATACTCAGCTTACGAATGATTTTTCCAACCTTGGTGATTCTAGGGTCGTTGTCAAATTTTACAAAAGCACTTTTGGCACTTTCGCGTTTTTGTTGGTTATGGGATACCTCATCCACTTCTGAATCATCTCCAAAAAGTTTAGTCCCGGAGGTACTGCTTGCAGGATGGTGGACTACTTCGGTATCATGTTCTACCTCATCATCATGCACATATTGATTTAGATGTTGAAACTCTTTGAGTCTTTTATCCGCATCGGGATACATAGACCGTAGCTTATAGAAGTCAAAAATCTTGTAGCCTGTGCCCACTCTTTTGGAGATGTAGTAAACCTTACCTTTGGATTCCAAGCGAATTGCCGCGATGACCAACAACAAAAAAGGTGCAGCAACCAACAAGACGGACCCTGCGACCAAAATATCGAAGGAGCGTTTCCAAAAACCTATTTTATACTCTCCATAAACCGTATGGGCCGGTGTGATTTTCGCCTTGTGTAGGTTTATCTTCAGCTCCTTCAAAAACTGAATCCGGTCGATGATATTATCGATGGCAATGGGTTGCACGTAATAGTCATCAATACCATGCTCAACAGCCTCTGCCAGCTCATTTGCATTGCGTTCAGCCGCTACCAAAATAAAGGGAACCGAGTCGCTATGGCTGTATTTGGATTGCAAAGTCTTGTGAAACTCAACACCCGATTGACCTGGAATTTGCTTTTCACAGATAATAGCATCTACAATTAAGTGTTCTTCCAACCATTTCAGTGCCAAGAGGGAGTTATCCACACGATGGAAATCTACCTTCTCGGTTGATTGCTGAAATTGGCGTACTAGTGTCTCGTTTTCTCCAACATAGAGAAGACGAACTTTTTTGTCCGAAACAATTTCCATAATACTAGGTGCGAATCAATAGTTTTTCCACTCGAATCAATAGTTCTTCTGGATTGAATGGTTTGACCAAATAGTCGTCTGCGCCAAGCTTGAGGCATTGGATTCGGTCTGCACTGCTGTCGCGACAGCTCAATACGATGATTGGGATTTCAGAGAAATAGCCACTTTCCTTGATTTTCTTAATCAATTCGAAACCGTCCATATTGGGCATTTCCAAATCGGTTATAATTAAATCAGGAATATTACCATCTTGCATCCAGGTTAGAGCGGCCATGCCGTCTTCCATAGTGGTTACATTATAGGATTGCCCTAAAAACTGTGATACCAATTCGCTAAGTGACTGTTTGTCGTCTACTACTAAGATTTTCATAATCAGGGGTTTTTTTAATTCATTGTAGTACTAAACATATTTTAAAAGTAGGATAATTATTACTTTATGATAATTCTATGTTGTAAAACCAAGGCAGTATGTTGTAAGCTACATTTTATCGGAGGTCTTGTGTTGCAAGTTGTTATCGACCAAAGGAAGGGCCCAACAATCCTTATAACGCAATACGGCAACCTGATATGGGTTGCCGTATCTTAAAAATCGAATAAAATGTTCAGTCGTTTACTTTCAAGGCTTCATAAGCCTCTTGAAGAATATCGTTCTTTTTGAGAAAGCGTTCATTGCAAAATGGGAAGGGCTTCCCCGGTTCCCTTGGCGGCGGAAGCGCGGTATAGACGTCAACAGCGACATACTTAAATGTACCCTTTCGATGCAGGTGCATGGCCAACATTCCGTCATCACAACCTGCTACCAACGGTAAATCCACTGCATAACCGATACCCACAAAGCTTTCCTTTTTGAATGCAATGCATACGGCTCTGATGTACTTGATGCGTTCCTGAAATCCCTTTGAAAGCTTGCGTTTGAAAACCTGTACTTTCAACCAGTTCCGCAACTTCATTTTTTGCGACAACCTAAAATCCGATTCATAACTTTTGGAGACGGAATAACACATCACCAATTTTTCATCTTCGAAAAAAGGCAGTACCATTCGGTCAATGTAATATGGGTCGTACAATGAATCAGGGTCTAGAGAGCAAATAATCTCACCTCGGGCAGCTTCCATTCCCTTTTGCCGAGCATGGGTGATTCCCTGAAGCGGTTGTGAAACGACCTTCGCCCCTAACTGATTCAAGATGCCCAAGCTTTCTGCGTTGGCATTGTTTTCTACAAAAATCAACTCATAAGGAATAATGGTCTTCAAATGACTTAAAGCGACAATATGTGCCAATAAAGTATCTTGGGCTTGAAAAACTGGCGTCACCAAACTGACCACGGGTTTTTCGACCTTATCCAAAAGTTGAAAATACCGCAGCAATCGGCTGTATTGTGCTTCATCCAGCTGGTCAGGAACTGTATTGAAGAATGGTTGGTAGATTGAAAGGTTCATTGTAAAACGCTGTTGGATTAAATTCGGTCCGCACTTAAAATATAGTTGGTCTTGGTCGCCGTAAGGGTCTCCAAAACCGTATCATTTTGACGCCCAATTAGCGCCATTATTTTATTGCGCTCTGCGGACTCCCGATAGAGTTTTTCAAAAAAATGTGCTGCAGAAGCATCCAAAACCGTCACCTTTTCCAAACTGACAATCACTTGCTCTTGTGACTCCAAAACAGAATCAAAATAAGCGCGTAACGCTCCAACATTTTGGGCGGTTACATCGCCCAATACTTCAAAAACTCCATGATCTTCCTTAATTTCCAATGGCATAGTTCAAATTTTAAGATTACTTAATTCTTTCATCATCTTCTGAAGTGTTCTGGTGTACTATAACAGGTTAAGCCGTTGCATCAACTCCGGTCGATTTGAACGACTAATGGGAATTACACTTTTCTCAATAAGCACACTATTATCTTGAATATCAATTATTTGCGTAAAGTTGATAATATAAGAGCGATGTATTTGCAAAAACCTTGATGTGGGCAACTTGTCTTTTATCTTTTTGAGGGTAGAATGCACCCGGAACCTTTTTTGTAAGGTCAAGATTTCGATATAATCTCCTTTCGCTTCAATTAGAAGGATATCTGAAAACTTGATTTTGATGAGTCTTCTATCGATATTGATGTATAAGTCATCTTCCGAGTTTTCTTGTTTTGAAGTAGTTGGAATTTCTTCTGAAGCGGCAAAGGCCATTTCCAATTTGGTCATGCATTTTTCAAAACGTTGCCTACTAATGGGTTTTACCAAATAATCCACAATAAAGGGATACTGATACGCCTCTATAGCAAAATTTTTATCTGAAGTGGTCAGCACAATCTTGGGGGGATTTTGCAGGGTTTCAATAAAGTCCATGCCTGTTAGTTTCGGCATATGAATGTCAAGAAAAATCAAATCCACATGATGGTCGCGGATATATTTTAAAGCTTCAAGCGCATTGGGAAACTCATGCAGGACTTCAAGGTTGGGAACTCCTTTACAGAATTCCGCCACAATCATCCGTGCGCTGGCTTCGTCATCTACTATGATACTTTTCATGTTACGCTATATTTGATATGAACTCTTCTACAGAAGTTAGAATCTCATTAAACTCGTCTTTGAGCTTGGTATCGCCGTATTTAAGGTCCTCTTCGTACTTGATGGCCAAACGGTATCCTTCGTGCAAACCGAGAATGCCCAACTTGTGTTTTATTTTGTGGACAATGGTCGCGGATTCCTCCAAATTGTCTTCATCCATTTGGGTCATGTATTCAGTCTTTTCTTTTGGAAATTCATTTTGGATGATGGTCAAAAAACGCTTCTCGAATTCTTCGTTCCCGCCTGAAATCTCCTTGATGTAATCCAAGTTTGGTCTTTCCATGATTAGGGTTGTTTTTTTAGGGTAAAGAAAAATGTTGTTCCTTTTCCGATTTCACTGGTCAACCATACCTTCCCTTTGTAACGGTCTATAATCTTTTTTACAATGGACAGCCCAATTCCCGTTGAGCGCTCTTTGTTTCCTATAGATTGGAAAATCTGGAATATTTTTTCGTGGTATTCTTCAGGAATCCCTACGCCATTATCGGCGATACTGAATTCCCAGTTCTTTTTGTGTTCTTTAAATCCAATGACAACTTCACCTTTGGACTTATCGATATTCACCACCGCATTGCTCAAGAAATTCTGAAACAACTGATGCATTTTGGTCCGGTCTGCCAAGATAGTGGGCAATTCTCCTTCGGTTTTGATGGTGACATTTTCGGGGATATAGATGATTTCCCGAATCTCTTGAATCACCTCGTTCAAGTCGATGGGTGTGCTATCCAAAACGTCATTGTTAACGGTAGAATATTTTAATATCCCCGTGATGAGCTTGTCCATCCCCTCGATTTTCTCCTGCATCATCTTCAGGTTGTATTGACCTGTCTCATCAAGTTTGTCTTTATAGTCGTCATACATCCAAGTAGCGAGCGCGCTTACACTTCGCAACGGGGATTTTAAATCGTGGGATACAATATGCGCATACTCTTGAAGGCCTTTGTTGCTCTCTTCCAACTCTGCTACCAGATTTTCTTTCTGAAGCTCCAGGTTTTTCTGTTGGGTGACATCAAAATGGATTCCAATGGAACCTATCACATTACCTAAATCATCGTAACGGGGTGCGCCACTGACCAACCAAAAGCGTTTTTCACCATCGCGATTCAAGATTCCGATTTCATAAGAATAGGAAATGCCACGGCGACGCAACTGACTGTGCTTTTGCACCATTTCTTCATCCGTATCAACAATATTGAGAATTTTGGTTGTGTTACGACCAATCAATTCAATAGAGGAACGCCCAACCATATCACAAAAGCTCTGGTTGACCATCAAAATATTGTCTTCATTATCCACCTCAACCAAACCAAGATTCATATTGGCAATAATGCTACCGTATTTTTCTTTCTGTGCTTCTAGATTTTTACGATAATTCTTTTTGAGGGTTACGTCGTTGTAACTCCAC
Source organism: Bacteroidota bacterium (assembly GCA_039820925.1). Lineage (GTDB taxonomy): Bacteria > Bacteroidota > Bacteroidia > Flavobacteriales > Flavobacteriaceae > Flagellimonas. The sequence goes on from JBCBPD010000043.1 coordinate 20,223, forward strand.
AAATGGCCTTGGTATTCGCCATTGCTAAATAGCGGAATGTAATCTCGCTCGAATGTGCGTCCATCCACTAGCTCCATTTCATCAGAAGTAACGGCTTCCCGTTTGTTCAATACATAGTCAATGCGACGTATGGTAGTATCAGCTTCCTGGAAAAGATGTTTGTACTTGTGCAGTGATTTTCGCGCATTCACACCCTTTAATTTGTGTGGCGCTATGGGAATAGCGAAGAGGTCACAGAACTTTTGATTGGCCAGCACAATCTTACCTTCTTGGTCTTCTAACAGAATTCCAGATTGCAGGTTTTTAATGAGAGTGGCCATACGTTCTTCCGAAGCTTGAAGCTTTTCTTTAGAGCGTTTTTCTTCGGTAATGTCTTCAATAGTTACTACGCTATATGCCAATTTTCCACTTTCATCCGTAAGCGAGCTGATAGAGGTCTTTCCGTAAATGGTGCTGCCATCTTTTTTGAAGAACTTTCGAATCACAGAGAATTTTCGGTCTTCTTTACCAGCGGTTTTTGAATCCAAAATAGTATCCAAAGTACTCTCCTCAAGACTTGAAATATCATCCAATGAACGCTTGGCCAATTCAAATTGATCGTAACCCATAAGGTCGATAAAGGACCGATTCGCTTTGATGATTTTGTTTTTGATAATGAGAAGAATGCCCAGTGGGGAATTCTCTACAATGATGTCCTGTTGCTTTTTTTGTTCTTGCAACAGTTTTTTGATTTCAACGTCTTGGGTAATGTCCCGTATTACGCCTTGAGCTGCAATAGGTCTTCCTTTTTCATCATAAATCAAACTCGCATTAATATTTACGTGTTTGGCGTCTTTCTGTCTGTTATAGATTTTGGCAGAGTAATTCTTTAGAATGCCTACTTGGCTTAGGGTTTTAAACGATTCCACCGTGTATTCCAGATAGTCAGGATGCACCAACCTGCTCAAATAAACATCTTCTTCGGCATGGTCAAATCCTAGAAATTCTTTCGCGGAAGAGTTCATATTGATGACCTTTCCATCCAAACTCATCACCACATAGGGGTCGATGATATTGATAAAAGCACTGTCCACTGCATTCCCTTCTTTATGCAAAAGGCTTTCTAGCCGACCATTGGCTTCCCGAAGGTGCAATGAGGCATCATACAACTCTTTCGCCTTCTCTTCAAGAAGGGTCTCGGCTGCTTTTCTGGCTTTTCTTTCTCGCTTTAAGGCCCGTTTTAAAACGGAAACCTCGTTCTTATCCATTTTGGACGATAGCGAACTTGACTTGAGTTCCGTTTTCATTTAATAGTTTGTAGTCTACTTCAACTGGCTTTCCAAAATGTTCAAAGGTTCGAATAATCAAACCGTGGGCCAGGGCGTACAATCCTCTGGAAGAGGAATAAATCATCTCCAAAGTCTTATCGGTACGAGACAGAATTTTAAACTCTGGAAGTTCCGCGTCGGGATATAACTTTTTTACGTGTACGTGAATATGGTCTTCTATACAACTTAGAAGCGCCAAAGGGGTATTGTAATTCGCTACCACCTCAGGATGGGTTTTGGCTAGACTACTGAACAAATAATGTCCAAAAGAATACAACAAATCTTCCTTACTGATTTTGGTTTCTTGATGCAACTGCTCGATGAGCAAAACCATTTCGTGAAATTCATACGTTCCCACGGCGGTATAGGCTCCACCAGATGGCAAGTCGCAGTTTTCAACTATGGTATCGACCATCTCCAAACCGAAGGTGGATTCGACCATCTCCAAAAACTCAGTGAATACAATCCCTTTCATAATAAGATTATTATGATTTAAAAGTAGGAATTGGACTACTTGTCTAAAAAATAATGTTGTGAAATGCGGGTTTTTGTTAGCCTTTGATGAGTTCGCTAATCTCCCAATAATCGAATACTTTTTTCAGTTTTGACTCGTAATCCTCATATTTTAAAGGCTTTATGACATAACCCGCGATGCCAATCTCAAAGCATTTGAGTAGGTCAACACGATTCTCGGATGTGGTCAAAATGATGGTAGGTAAATATTTGAAGCGGTCGTCTTTCTTGATGATACTCAAAAATTCCGTCCCGCTCATCCGCGGCATGTTCAAGTCCAATAAGATGATATCAGGCAACTGTCCAGAGTGCAAAATATCTAGTGCTTCTTCACCATTTTTTGCCTCTATGATTTTGTGCTTCGACTGGAACTTTGAAATCGCACGTTGCAATTTCATGCTCTCAATCATATCATCTTCTATGAACAAAACATTCATGCGGTTTTTCCTTTAGACTACAAATATCTATAAAGATACTAAGGAAAAATACTACATGTTAGTTCGAAATCTTAAAACTGTCGACGAGTGGTACTTTATCGTAGATGAATTTTTGCTTCAAGACAGGTTCTTGAGTTCTTCTTTCATCTTTTTAGTCATTTTCGAGACAACTAAATCGTACGAGTGGTCGACCAGTTCCAAAATCAATTTTGGAGGAAGTCCATGCAGCAAAAGGGTGTTCCAGTGCGTCTTGCTCATGTGATAGCCTGCTATAATCAAACCATCATATTCTTCCCGAAGCGATATGGCACGCTCTGGGTCACATTTTAAATTGCACTGGGGTGGCGTTCGTTCCAAAGGGAACAAGGCAAACATTTTCCCCATGACTTTAAACACCAAGGTGTGTTCATCAAAAGGAAAGCTCTCGGTCACCCCAGGTTTGGACAGGCAATAATCTCGTAATGCTTCTACGTCCATTATTGTATCCCGTTCGAATCATACACGATAACCTTGCTCCACAAATCTTTGCATTCGTCGATAAATTGCAAATGTGCTGCTTCCTTTTGGTACCCCTCTTGCGATTCCGCGGAATCAAACGTCACAATTAAAGCATAGGTAAATGAATCATCAACCACATCACGAGTCGCCTTTGGAGGCACTCCGATGAAATTGGTCTTCGCAAACTTTGAACTGTTTAAGAAACGTTTGAGGGAGTCTTCAAACTGGATTCTGTCATCTTCATTGTCCGGATTTTTCAACCAGAAATAAACCGTATGTGCGAAGGATGAGTCAAACGCTTCACCGTGTATTTTGTCTTGCGCCACTGCGCTGCTCAGGAAAAGCATTCCTACAACCCCAAGTAAAATGTATTTTCTCATGTTGTTTTTTCTTCTAATCGTTTTTGAGTGGTATCTGTAATTTCCAAGCTGGTATAGTCCAATGTCCAACCGATGGTCTCCACAATTTTCTCTACCACCAACACTGCCTGTAACGCCTCTTTTTTAGCACTTTCCATCAAGCCGCTTTCTGGAATTTTCTGCTTGATATGGTCTTTGGCCTCTACGTTAAGCTGTGTCAAGTCTTCTGGTGAAAAGCTATTGAAAAATCCATTTTTGATATCGTAATACTGAAGGTTGGGTTCAATAGATAAGATTTCGGGTTCCGGAAAATTTTGAAGTACGATGGTTTTTCGTTCCGTATCAGCGCGCATGTTCAACTTCTTTAGGTCATATCCGATATGGGCTTTTGCTTTTATGATAATCAAAGCCTTTTTCTTGCTAGTAAACAAGTTCATGAAACTTTCCTTGGTATTCTCATAGTGATAGATTTCGGCAAAGTCCCCTTCAACCGAAACGAGTTTGCATACATTCCGGATTTTATCAAGAATCACCGTGGATTGTCTTTCTGTACGTTCCTTTCGCTTTTTTCCACGAAACATGGCAAACAGACCATACATTAAAATGGCACCTAAAATCAGACCCAAAAGCGCTTCAACCATAATTAGTTCTTTCCTTTCCCCACCGTTCCTAAATGTGTCTGGTGGAAACTAGATTCGTATTTTAAACCATACCCTAGCATACGGTCCATAGCAGTGTGCGAAAACAGGATTATTCCCGTTAAAGCCAACCACTGGTTTTCCCATAAAAAAGTTCCCATCACATAACAAATTACCGCAATGCCCCTATGATGAAAAAGATTGTAGGTCCAGGCGCCGACTTTGTTACCAACAACATATCCCAACATTCCGATATCTGGTGCGAGCAACAAGGCAAAATACCACCACCATGACAATTCAAGCTTCAGAAACAAAAAGAAGCCCAAAATCAACAGCAACAATTCTTCAAGTTGAATTAGTTTTTTCATGAATCGTAAGGTTTAAAAAGAACAGGTCTACTCGGGGCGGCATCGTTCTCAAAAGGAGCCACCTGCAAATTAAGCCAATATAACCCATCAATAACAGTGTCAGGCACAAAAACAAACTCTGTTATCGTTGCCGATTTTCTAGGATTTTGAGGAATCCCCCAGAATGCTTTATGGGCTTCAAGCCTACCCTCATCTTTTTCCTTATCCACCGAAGGAAGGTCCACCAAAAGGTGTTCAATTCCTTCTGAGACAATATAATCCATAGCCTCTTTTGAAAGGTATGGTGGATTTTTATGAGAATAGTCCATGGTACGCTTCGTTGTGGTATTTGGAAGTGTCCTGATTATTAAGGCAGTCGAATCCTTATGCTTTCGAGCAGTTTTTAATTCCTTTTCCGACACCACTAAATCTTCTCCCACCCTTGCTGGCGCAACGCTAACGACCTCTGCCCAGCTGAAATAGCTTTTTAGTTCTTGATTGACTGAAAAGACCTCCTCCGTGATATGACCCAAACATTCCGTATGCGTCACATGGCTATGAGGATTGAAAACAACCTTATTAAAATTGACCGGAGCACCTTCCGCGACGCTGCCAATAAAATCCGCATCCGAAACAGGAAGTAGACTCGGTGAAGGTTGATACCAAGCGTTGACGCTTTCTTGACCATGCTTTAAGGCTATGGAAATATCCAATGGTTTGTCTAGGTCGATTTGATAGGAATGGTCACCGTGCTGTACGCTCGCAATCATTTTACCAAATTAACCATAAAAAGGTCTGACGCGATTCCGTCTACCAAAAACTTTCCGCTTTTGGTGGCCAGAAGATTATCGCCATCCTTGAACAGTAGGTGGTCTTGAATGTATTTTTCCGCCTGTTCCTCCAGATACTTTCGATATAATGGGCCAAATTCGTTTTGGATTCTATCCAGCGACACCCCCCATTGGGTCCGTAAACCGGTCATTACATATTCATTGTACCGGTCTCTCAAACTCAAGGTTTCTTTTTCTGAAGGAAGATTCCCTGCTTCCAAGGCATTGGCGTATTTGATATTATTACTGACGTTCCAACTGCGTACTTTTCCATCAAAAGAATGTGCCGAAGGACCAATACCGATATAAGGTTTACCCTGCCAATAGGCACTATTGTTTTTGGAAATAAAGCCGGGTCGCGCAAAATTTGAAGTTTCATAATGCATAAACCCGTTGGATTCCAAGGTTTCCAACAATATCATAAACTGCCGTTGCGCTTGCTCATCATCTACAGGAGGCACTACCCCTTGTTCAATAAAATGTTTCAATGCCGTTTTGGGCACTACCGTCAAGGCGTAGCTGGAAATATGGGGGACATCCAAATCCAAAGCAGTAGCTATGTTTTCCCTCCATTGCGCATCTGTGGCATTTGGAATTCCATAAATCAAATCAATGGAAATGTTGTTGAAATAGCTTTTGGCATTTTGGATAGACTCTAAAGCTTCTTTGGCATCATGTGCACGATTCATGAGTTTTAAATCCGCCTCAAAAAAAGATTGAACGCCAATGCTCAGCCGATTGATTGGACTTTGCGACAATTCCTCCAACTTTTCCAAAGACAAATCGTCCGGATTGGCTTCTAATGTGATTTCTGCATTGGAATCCACCGCAAAATGCATTCGAACCGTTTCGATAAGAGCATTGATTTCATCCGCAAACAGAACCGAAGGGGTGCCTCCACCAAAGTAAATGGTTTTCACTTCTTGATTCGAAAGCTCTTCTTTTCGCAAACGGAATTCAGCTTTCATAGCCTTCAACACTCTTGTTTTCGTTCCCATTTGGGTCGAAAAATGAAAGTCGCAATAGTGACACGCTTGCTTGCAAAATGGCACGTGAATATAAACTCCGCTCAAAACAGTGAACAATTATCAATTAACAGGTATCAATCAACCATACACATTTAGTAAACCGCTAAGATTGTACTTTGATACGTGTGGTCTTAAGTATCGAAAACATGATTTTTGAAAGCTCATCAGCTTTGTCAATCAAAGCATTAGCTTCTTCCACCTCGAAGTAGCCAGAATCTCTTAAAAGAGAAAGCCAATATTTTGTTTCCAGACTTTCTTTGTAGGCAATCGAAACTTTGGCAGAGAAATCCGCTTTGGAAATGGCTCCATTCGCTTCGGAGATGTTGGCTCCAATCGAAGTGCCTGATTTCAACAATTGCTTGGAAAGCACATACTCTTTCTCTATCCTTATTATTTTCTTGTACAACCTCACAATTTGAATGGCAAATTCGTAGGACTTATCCGCAAGTGGGTTTCCGGTTTTACGCATTGTTGATTGCTTATTGTTTATTGATTTTTTGAGGATTCTTTTTCACGAAAGCATCCCATCCCGTATAGGTCGTGCCCATTTCTATCCGACCAGCATTATAATAATGACAGACCGCAGCGGCCAGTCCATCCGTGCTGTCTAGATTTTTGGGTAAAGTTTTCAGCTTCAAAAGGCCTTGAAGCATTTTGGCTACTTGTTCTTTGCTGGCGTTTCCATTCCCGGTAATGGCCATCTTGATTTTCTTGGGCATGTATTCCGTAATAGGAATTTGCCTAGACAAGCCCGCGGCCATAGCAACGCCTTGCGCCCTGCCCAACTTCAACATCGATTGGACATTTTTCCCATAAAAGGGAGCCTCAATGGCGATTTCATCGGGATGATAGGTATCGATGAGCTCAAGAGTACGTTCAAAAATGAGTTTGAGCTTAACGTAGTGGTCGGGGTGTTTTTTGAGCAATAGCTCGTTCATTTGGACAAATTGCAATTGCTTTCCTATGACGCGAACGATACCGAAACCCATCACTGTAGTACCCGGGTCAATGCCCAAAATGATTTTTCCTTGCGTCACAATCAGGGATTATTGGTATTCAACACTACTGGTAACCGAAATTGGATGCTAACGGGTACCCCACGTTTTAAGGCGGGTGCGACCGTAGTCAAATCATTCAAGCGTTTTGTGATGGTTGCATTAAAATCTTCAATTTCTTGTAGTACCGCACTGCGTTCCTCGACACTTTGAACCCGAATAAACCCATGTTCGTCGATTTTAAAATCCAATAACACGGTATCGTTCAAATCGTTGTCTACTTCAAAGGTCATGCCCTCCAGCGCTTTGCTCAATTGCTCCAACATTGTGCTTTCAAAGCACGCACGCTGTTCGGGTTTGGGCAAACTTTCGCGACAAGCATCAAATAATGGATATTGGTCTACCTCATTCCAGTCAATTTGGTACAGCTCCTCCTCCACGAGGTCTTCCGTGATTTTTTCTTGGGATATGAAAAAATCACAGGAGGTCAAACTTATCCCGAGCAACAACACAAAAAATCTTTGGGTAAAATCCATCGCTAACAGATGGGAAATTACGACTTTTTGAGCAACCGTTAGAGGCGTAATTGGTCTACCAAAGGCATGTTTTATTCCAAAACAAAGGAGATGGGAAAGGAAAAAACGATTTCAACCGGCTTACCATCCTGCATAGCGGGTGTCATCTTCGGCAATTTTGAAATGATGCGAACGGCTTCTTCTTCCAAGATTTCAGAAGGTCCTTCCGAAGTAACATCTGTTATTTCGCCTGTCACAGAAACCTTAAACAAATTAGCGACCATACCATCAATATCATTTTCCAATGCTTCCTTTGGATAAGTAAAGTTCTCTCGTACGTGATTTTGAAGGTTGAATTGAAAACAAGCTCTCTTGTCCTCGGCATTCTCACAGCCCGGGAAAATGGGAGGGTTTTCTACCACCATAAAGGGTACGGCTTCTTTCTGTTCCGAAGTGGTCAAGGTCGTAGCCTCTGGTGCTACTTCCGAAGGAGGTTCCGTTTCATCTATACAGGATACGTAGGCTAGCATCGCGAATACTAAAGGAAGGATTAGAAGGTACTTGAGTTTTAAAGTTCTTTTTGAGTTTTCTTTAGTTAACATGACTATTCGCTTTTTGATTAATGATGAATTATAAAATTGATTTACGAGAAATATATTTTGGGTGTTGAAGACACTATTCAAAAGTTGTTGATACTGTTTTGGTCCGTTTTCGGAAAGTGCTCCTTGGTCGGCCAGAAACTCATGGATTTCTGATAAACGTCTGGAGTAGAAATAGACCAAGGGATTCATCCAAAAGACCACTTTCATAAGCTCAAAAAATAGTTTGTCCAAGGAATGCCATTGTTTCACATGGACCTTTTCATGACTTAGGATTTGCGTTCTAGCTTCTCCTTGAATGTCTTGCCAGATAAAAATCCATTGAAAAAATGAAAAGGGGCTTAGTTTTTCCGATAGTTCGTAGACCATCAAATCACCCAATTTTGAAGTGAAGGCCCTCTTCCGAAGTTTGAATATTTTAACTAGTCCATATGCCAACCGAATGGCTGCAAAGGTGCTTCCCAAAAGCCAAAAGCCATGAAAAAAGCTGAAAGAACGCAGGGTATTTCGTTGTTCGGCACTAGCGGAAAGAAAAAGAGGTTCTAGCACAACAAAGTTTTCAGCATAAATACTTACTGTGCCTAGATTCGGAAATAGAAAAGGAAGTGAAAGGAAACCTTTTACAAATGGAACCGGTTCTATTTGCTCGGAACCTTTGGTGTTTCGCTATTGCTTCCTTTCCTTTCACTTCCTTTTCTATTTCCGAATCTAGGCACAGTAAGTATTTATGCTGAAAACTTTGTTGTGC
>JBCBPD010000044.1:0-28192 GCA_039820925.1 Bacteroidota bacterium
AAAGGAGACTCAATTTTCTGTTTATAAGGCAGTTATGTTTTATATATTGGTAGTGGTTGGCATACCAGTGCTGTTCACCAAAATGAAAGCCACTTATCAAAAGAAAAAGTGGCAAAGCCAATTGCGGCCAAAAGACAAACAGCACTAGTATGCCAACCACTACCAATATATAAAACATAACTGCCTTATAAACAGAAAATTGAGTCTCCTTTGAGCGATAGGCCCGGTGCAATAATTGTATGTCATTTGAGCCATGTAAGACCCCAAAAGACAGGATGAAAATACAGGATAATATGGCCTCTAAAGTAGCTGTAGAATACGATGAAAGCCATAAGACAAACACCGAAATCACCACCATGATGCTTTTCAATTTATCAAAAAAAAGACCCTTTTGTTGAAGCATTGATAAAAAAATATAGACAAATTTATTGAATTATGTTTAGTTTTCACTACATTTGGTTAAACAAAACTAATTAACGTCTAATATATTATGGAAAGTTTATTCACTTCTATTCCTGCGGTAGCTAAAATGGCTACTAATGATTATGTTGGTTTTACATTCTTTGTAGGGTGTATGGCCATGATGGCAGCTTCTGCCTTCTTCTTTCTCTCCATGAATGGTTTCGACCGCAAATGGAGAACTTCAATCCTAGTTTCGGGATTGATTACCTTTATTGCTGCAGTACACTATTGGTACATGCGTGATTACTGGGCCGTAAACGGAGAGTCACCGACATTCTTCCGTTATGTGGACTGGGTATTGACCGTACCGTTAATGTGTGTTGAGTTCTACCTTATCCTTAAAGTAGCTGGCGCTAAAAAATCATTAATGTGGAGACTTATTTTTCTCTCAGTAGTGATGCTTGTTACAGGATACTTTGGAGAAGCAGTTTACCGCGATCAAGCTCAAATTTGGGGTCTTATTTCCGGTATCGCTTACTTCGTAATCGTGTACGATATTTGGTTAGGACAAGCGAAAAAATTGGCGCAAGAAGCCGGTGGAGCCGTATTACAAGCACATAAAACCTTATGTTGGTTCGTGTTGGTAGGATGGGCAATTTATCCAATCGGATATATGGCAGGTACGCCAGGATGGTATGAAGGAATATTCGGAGGCTTCTCTATGGACGTTGTATACAACATTGGAGATGCCATTAACAAAATTGGATTCGGGTTGGTTGTTTACAACTTGGCTGTAACAGCTAGAGCTGAAGAATCAGCGTAACCCTAATTCATAGTTTATTTAGTTGGTTATGGAAAAGGCTTGGTGAACACCAAGCCTTTTTTACATTCTTGGCGGGACGGAAATCCCCAGTAGCTTGAATGCGGATTTGATAACCAAACCGACTTTTCGGGAGAGGTGGATTCGAAAACGCTTTTTCTCTTCGTCACTTTCCCCCAAAATACTTACCTGTTGATAGAAGGAATTGAATTCCTTTACCAATTCATAAACATAGTTGGCAATCAAAGCAGGGCTATGCTGTTCGGCAGCATGCAACACCACTTGAGGAAACCCTTGCATTTCTTTTAAAAGTACCTTCTCTTTATCATGCAAAGCCATAGCCGCATCAAATGCTTCGGTTTTATCATGCTCGGTAATATTGGCTTTTCGCAATATAGACTGTATCCGAGCGTAGGTATATTGAATAAAGGGCCCTGTATTCCCTTGAAAATCCACTGATTCTTCTGGATTGAACAGAATTCGCTTTTTCGGGTCTACTTTCAAAATATAGTATTTCAAAGCTCCTAAACCAATGGTGCGATACAAGGCTTGTTTGGCCGTTTCGTCGTACCCTTCCAACTTACCCAGTTCTTTCGAAATATCTGCAGCAGTATCCTCCATATTTTGAATCAAATCATCGGCATCTACCACGGTACCTTCTCTACTTTTCATTTTACCCGTAGGCAAATCCACCATACCATAACTCAAATGATATAATTTCTCAGCCCAAGTATATCCCAAACGCTTTAGAATCAAAAAGAGCACTTTAAAGTGATAATCCTGCTCGTTCCCTACGGTGTAGACCATTCCTCCAATATCTGGGAAGTCGGTAACCCTTTGAATGGCCGTCCCAATATCTTGCGTCATGTATACCGCGGTACCGTCTGCACGCAGAACGATTTTCTCATCCAGTCCTTCTTCTGTCAGGTCAATCCAAACACTGCCATCTTCTTTTTTAAAGAAAACTCCTTTTTCCAACCCGTCTTCAACAACGTCTTTTCCTAGGAGGTAGGTATTGCTTTCGTAATAGAGCTTGTCAAAATCCACACCCAGATTCTCATATGTGATATTGAAACCATCATACACCCAACCATTCATGGTTTTCCACAAAGCAACCGTTTCAGGGTCTCCTCCTTCCCACTTACGCAACATCTCCTGGGCTTCTAATAAAATAGGCGCCTCTTTTTCGGCTTTTGCTTTGTCCATTCCTTTATCTACCAAGTCAGCAATCTCAGCCTTGTAAGCTTTATCGAAAGCAACGTAGTATTTCCCTACTAGGTGGTCCCCTTTTAAACCTGAAGTCTCAGGTGTTTCACCATTTCCAAAGCATTGCCAAGCCAACATACTTTTGCAAATATGAATGCCCCTATCATTAACAATCTGGGTTTTGTAGACTTTGTGCCCAGCCGCTTTCAGTATCTCGGCTACGGCGTAGCCCAATAAGTTGTTTCGGATATGCCCAAGATGCAAGGGTTTATTGGTGTTTGGTGAAGAGTATTCCACCATCACGGCATCTTTGCTAGCAGGAGTTTGGTATCCGAAAGAAGCTTCTTCTTTTATCGAATTGAAAAAATCAAGGTAGTAGCCATCCGAGATAACAAGATTCAAAAAGCCCTTTACCACATTGAAATCTTCTACTTCGGAAAGTTGTTCTTTCAAAAAACCTCCGATACGATTCCCTATTTCAACGGGATTCCCCTTGACCACCCTCAGCATAGGGAAAACCACCACGGTTATATCCCCTTCAAAATCCTTTCGTGTTGGTTGAAATTCAACACTAGGTAGTGTGGCATCATACGCTTGTGATACTGCTTCCTTAACTTTTTCCGTCAGCACGGCTTGCAAATCCATAAGAGGCTTTTAAGGCAGCAAAACTACGTATTTTTTGCACTTTTGACTCAAAACCAGATGGTCACCTAGGATTTTAAATGTACCTTTAGTGAAAGCGGTGAAAGCCACCTAACAACCTTCCCCCAAAATAACAACGACGTCTTTTTTACCTTAAAAAACGGACCATGTTATACAATGTATCGTACAGCGATAAAAAGATTACCCGAAAAATCGATGAGGAACTTGGAAAACCCTTTACCCTTAAAGAAAGGTTTCAACTGGGTGGAATCGGCTCTCCAAAGCTCCATATTACCGAAGCCAGCACGGAAATCCAAAATCTGCTGATATTGGACAACAATCTGAATACTTGCAACGTAGAAATGCGTCCGAAAGGAATCATCGTACGGTTTCGGTCCCTACTGGAAACCTATGGGCTTATCATTCCCTATTATAAACTGACGCTTTATAAAGGCGATTTTGCGATATATTCCATTTATAGAGACCATTATTTCATCAAAGTAAAAAGCGACACCAAAGCCATTCAGAAGTATTTTAAAAAACTATTGGATTACAAGGCGGATAACGCCCCAACTTCCATTGAGGATTTATAGTGCTTTTTCGATTGGCAGCATCCATATGTTCAAAAAACAGCCAAGAATAGAGGTTAAACCGAACGCCACCGACCGTAAACTGATTCGTGTAGGATGGTTGCTAATCATATTAATTGCTGTTTTTCTAGGTGTTATCTATCAGAATATTCCAAGAATCATTCCTACGCATTTTAATCTCGAAGGAGTAGCGGATGGTTTCGGTGGAAAATCAATGCTTTGGTCCTTGTTGGGCATTAACATCTTGCTGTATTCCGGCTTAATGTTTCTTGCCACCAAAATAAAACCTTGGAATTTCAACTTTCCGGTCACCTTAACGGAGGATAATGCCCCTAAGGTGTATGCCCTGGGCATTCGCATGCTTGTGGTAATGAACCTCATTATCGTTTGGGTGTTCGGTTTGCTTATTATCAGTATTCTCGGTCTGGTTTTTTACGACCAAGGATTAGGGCTCTGGATGTTGCCGCTTATTATGATTCCCATTTTCGGATGTATCTTTTATTTCACAACCCAAATGATGAAAGCTGCGGATGAAAAAAAATGAATTCATGAATAAACTTTCACTTCCCATTAAACCCGATGTGCTATGAGGATTCTACTAACGGGGGCAAACGGTTATATTGGCATGCGGCTCTTACCCAAACTTTTGGAAATGGGTTGCGAAGTGGTCTGTGCAGTCCGGGATGAGAAACGACTATCGGTAGATGAGCAAGTACGTAAAAGGATTACTGTAATAGAAATTGATTTTCTGGAAGCGGTAGAACCTTCAAAAATGCCAGAAGATATTGATGTCGCCTATTACTTGATTCATTCCATGACCTCTTCCATAAGCGATTTTGATGAAAAGGAGGCCATTGCCGCGAAGCACTTCAACCAATATCTGGAACACACCAAGGTGACACAAGTCATCTACCTGAGTGGAATCGTCAATGATAAAGAACTTTCCAAGCATCTTTCTTCCCGAAAAAACGTGGAAGACATCTTATACACCGGTAACTTTTACCTCACCGTGCTTCGAGCTGGAATTATTGTAGGTTCCGGAAGCTCTTCCTTTGAAATTATTCGCGATTTATGTGAAAAATTGCCCGTAATGATAACACCCAAATGGGTCTTGACTCGGAGTCAACCCATCGCCATTCGCGATGTCATGTCCTTTTTAACAGGCGTTTTGGGAAACAGCAATACCTATGACCAATCATTTGATATTGGAGGTCCCGATGTCTTAACGTATAAAGATATGTTGCATAAATATGCAAAAGTAAGGGGGTTCAAAAATTGGATATACACCGTTCCGGTGATGACGCCAAAACTCTCTTCGTACTGGCTTTATTTTGTAACCTCAACCTCTTACAAGCTCGCCATCAACCTGGTAGACAGTATGAAAATGGAAGTCGTTGCGCGAGATAATCGATTACAAACGCTTTTGGGTATTGAGACCCACACCTACGAAGAGGCAATTGATATGGCCTTCAAAAAGATTGAGCAGAATTTGGTGGTGAGCAGCTGGAAAGACAGTATCGCCAGTGGACAGGTGAAAAAAGACTTGGAAAAATACATCCAAGTTCCTCGATTCGGTGTCCTTAAAGATGTTCAAAAACTGAAAATCGAAAATCCGAAAAAGGTATTGGAAAACATCTGGAAAATCGGTGGTGAAACCGGATGGTATTACGGCAATTGGCTCTGGCGAATAAGAGGCTTTTTGGATAAGCTGAACGGTGGCCCCGGATTGCGACGTGGACGAACGCATCCTGATAAAATTTTTCCTGGGGATGCCTTGGATTTTTGGCGGGTACTTTTGGCCGACCATGAAGGCAAACGCTTATTACTTTTTGCTGAAATGCGGCTTCCAGGCGAAGCTTGGTTGGAATTTCGTATTGACCAAAACAATATGCTACACCAAGTTGCCACGTTCAGACCTAAAGGACTTTGGGGGCGTTTGTACTGGTTTTCAGTGTTACCCTTCCATTTCTTTATTTTCGGAGGTATGATTCGAAATTTGGCTAAGACCTAACGCTTTTCCATACGGATAAAAAAAGAAGAAGGTCATACAACCTTTGGTTTGAAATTTGCGTCTTTACAAGAAACCTTCTCTTTTATGAAGCGATTCAATTTGTTGGTAATAAGCCTTTCCCTTTTGGGAGGACTCACCCAATTATCTGCTCAAACTACGATTAGCACCAAACTTATTGATGCCAAAACCCAACAAGGCATTCCCTATGCAACCATACAATATGCTGAGAACAGCGGAGTGATTACCAATGAAGAAGGTCGATTTAGCTTTACCATTACAGCAGACGAAACCCTCTTAGACTCCATATACATTTCCTCCATGGGCTATCAAAAAACAGGCTACACACTGGAACAGCTTCAAGACTCCATAGTGGGCATCAGGCCAAAAGCCATCGAATTGAGCGGAGTCTATTTGTTTGATAAAGAGTTAGAAGTAGATGAAATCATCGAAAAAATGATTGAACGGCTTCCGGAAAACGTGAATCGTGACCCGGTGAAACAACGTTATTTTTTACGCCAATCCATTTTTGGAAATGTTCAAAAACTCGATATGGGGTTCGAAAAGTCTTCTATTCCAGAGCTTGACAAACCTTTAATCGACAGCTTGGGACGAGCCGTGCCCCGAAATTCTTCCTACTACACCGAAACTTTAGGTGACCTCTACATTGGCGAATCCGATTATAAGGTCAATATTGTGAAAGCAGCAGAGCTTTATAATAAAAAACAAATCAGTTCGATTGAGGAATTGGGAGAACGTTTGGAAAACATGTTCAAGGAAAACGTTAAACGCGATTCTTATCTCAAGATAAAATCCGGATTGTTCAGCCAGAAGGTGCAGGTCGATTCCATTCTTATGGACATGGAAGAGGAGCAGGCGGAAGTCATCGAAAACGAACTCGGTAGGGATACCATCAGCGGATTGGTAGAAGAACAAAAGCGAATTTTTGATGAAATTCTAGGTGAGGTCTTTTATGAAGAAGAACCCAAACTCAACCTTGTCCGAAAGAAAAGAAAGTACCAGTATCAGTTGGAAGGGTATACTGACATTGACGATGCTGGGGTCTACGTGGTTCGTTTTGAACCGAAAGGAAGTGCTGATTTCCGAGGGCGTCTCTACATCGACATTGAGGATTTTGCCGTGCATCAAATTGAATTTGAAAACGTGAAAAATCTTCGAAATTTCAGACTTCTGGGCATTTATTACCGTGAAACGATTTACAAAGGGATGATGCGTTTTGGAAAGATTGCCAACAACAAGTATGAACTCAAGTTTATGGATTTCAGCTTTGGACGCTGGTTCCGTTTTGACCGCCCGCTGGATGTTATCGAAAAGAATAAAAATGTAAAAGGGCGTCGCAAACAAAACGAACTGCGGTTGAACATCGATTTTCAGATGGCGCAAAACACGAAATGGGAGTTCGTGGCGTACGACACCCAAACCGTTTCAAAAAGCACTTTTGACAACCTAAAAGAAGACAAAAAAATAGAGGCTACTTATATGCCCTCGTACAATCCTGAATTTTGGTCCGGCTATAGCATCATGGAACCGAATCAAGCTATTCGAGAATTTACCGTAGCAGAGGAGTAATCAAATCTTATTGTAACGCAAGGCGCCACCAGGTAAATCCGTAATCTTTGTTTTTGTTGTCTTGCACGGTAGTTATCATGCCGAAGTCGCCGTTTTGCAATTGAATCAAGGGGAAATACTCCCCACCGACAGCCATCGCATCTCCCATTCCGAATCTTGAGGTGATTTCTGGAAGGGCTGTTGGCGTCATTTCATGCACATGCCATGTCCCATCTTTTTGGGTAAGCACCGCCGCATGATGCTTTAAGGTTTCGTTCATACCCGAGACCCAGGTCAGCAGTGGCCCATCCGCGCCCATACTCATAAATGGATAGTAAATAGGTTGTTCTGAACTAGAGACTGTAGTTATTGACCAATCTGCTTGGGTTTCATTCCATACGCCCATTTTTAGGACCTGTCCTTCGCTCCAAACATGAAACAACGCTCCTTTTTCAGAGAAACCCAATGGCTCCACCCATCTGGGTAGACCTTTACCCAATTCCGGGCTCCACTCACGTGTTCCTGGTAGCGGAATCGAATTCCAAGACTTGCCAAAATCCTTACTTACTTTTATCAAATCCACTTCCGCATCAAAGCGGTTGCCAGAAGCGGACATTGGACTTACCCTTGCGGCCAATAATCCATTGGGTCCTGCAGTGAAATGACTTGAACCTCCTAAATCATGGATTTTAGGGCGTTCTTGCCACGAGGCCCCATTATCTTCGCTTACCCGATAATGCACCCCATTTCCGTCATTCCAAACGACGTGAACTGATTTATCGGATGCAATTGTCACCCAAGGGCGGTCATCAAAATCATTTTGAGAGATAAAATCCCATTTCCAATCTTCGCCGCCATTCTCACTTTGTCCCAAGGCGATATGAATGCCTTTCATGGAACTCCAGTCAAAATTGGAAGTATCTTCAGGTACTTTAGTGAACTTCATGGTCAAAAAATAGACTTTCCCACTTTCGTCCACTACCAAATCCACGTCAGAATTCCCGTCTGCGCCTTCGGCCACGGTGCCTACATCCAACATCTTCCATGTTTTGCCCTTGTCAGTGCTTTTCCATAGCTGGGGCGATGTACTTCCATTGCGGTATCCCGTGACATACAAATCACCATTGGGTGCCTCTGCCACCATGGGTTCGCGCGCCAAATCACCTGATACTTTTACTTTTTCAGTTACCATTAGCTTCTTTTCAGTTTGGGCAGATACGAAATGGGTTGCCACAAAAAGTAAAACGAATAGGGCGAGGAATTGCTTTAGGGTCATCTGTTTAGGTTTTGCCTTAAGTTACAATATTTAGGACTTAAAAGCACACAAATCTATTGCTGACCTAGGCTTGACGACCTACTCATTTTGATTCCCGTAATGCCGATAAGAAAACGGTTGCGTTTTAAGCTTTAGGCAAGAATACTTCGGCCATCATACAACGGGCAGAACCTCCGCCGCAAGTCTCGATGGTATCCAAAGGGCTATGCAAAATGGAACAGTGTTTTTCGATTGCATCAATTTGGTCTTGACGCAGACTTTTGAATGCGGCAGAACTCATAACCATAAATCGTTTGTCATCAGCCCCCAATACTTGAAGCATGTTTCCCGCGAATTGATACATCTGTTCCTCGGTTATCGCGATAACTTCCCTACTATCTTTTTTGATATGCTCCACGACCATTTTTCGTTCTTTCTTGTCATCAATGGTATCCAAACAAATCACCACAAAAGTTTCGGCCATAGCCATCATCACGTTGGTGTGGTAAATAGGTTTTCTAACCCCATCCACAGTCTGATTGGCTGTGAAAATGACCGGGAAACAATCAAAATCTTCACAGAACTCAATAAACAGTTCCTCATGGGCACGTTCTGACAAAGCACAATACGCTTTTTGGTTGATTCTATCTTTCAAAATACTTCCGGTACCCTCCAAGAAAACACCTTCCTCCTCCGCCGAGGTATAATCCATGATATTAGAGATTTTGAAACCATTGGTTTCCAGCGTATCAAAAATATCTTCCCGACGTTCTTGTCTACGGTTTTCTGCAAACATCGGGTATATGCAGACTGTACCACTGTTGTGGAATGAAACCCAGTTGTTCGGAAAAATAGAATCCGGCGTATCAGGCACTTTGGTGTCTTCCACAACAATAACATTAACCCCATTTGCTTCAAGTTTCTGAACAAAGGCATCAAATTCCTGCTTTGCCTTTCGATTTACTTCTTCTTGAAGCATCTCAGGTTGCTCCTGAAAATAGTTGTTTACCGCCGTCTGCTCGTTCATTCGGAAGTTGACCGGCCGTATCATCAAAATGGTGTTGGTAATTTGCATAGGTTTGGGAAAAAAATCCCCCAAATGTAGCGAATCGTAAACTGATTTTGTAACAAAAAAATACCCTGTTTATCTTTAATTCAAAATGGCCTTGATGTACCGGAAATATCTTGGAAAATACAATGACCTGCTGCTGTTTTTGATATTGATTCCGATAATCAGTACAATCAATTATTACCTGACCTATATCCATATTCGATGGGATTGGTACACTTACACTACCTACTTTATCGATATTGCCCAAGGTTATATGGCATGGTGGTTTGGGCGTATGGCCATTATCTGGTTGGACACCAAAATTGCTTACGAAAAGGCCTTTGCGAAAAGAATCATCATCCAAATTGTACTGACAAATATTGTCATACAAGGTTACCTCATTTTTATTACTGAGCTAATCAATTATTTTTTTGGGGATGGGCCCCTCCCAATGAACTTCTACACCTACAACCTTTTTATTTTCTTCATTTGGATATTGGTAGTCAACGGTATCTACATCGGATTTTACTTTCATAGCAAATGGCATAAGGAGCAGTCGCTACGGGCATCAGACAAAAAATTGCGGTCCAACGGATTCAAGATTCAATTGGGCAAAAACGCAAAGCACATTCCGTTTGAAGAAATTGCTGGTTTTTATGTGGATGACAAAACCTCCTATTTGCTGACCAAAACCATAAAACAATTCGTAATCGATAGCTCCCTGAACAAAATAGGGCCCATGTTACCGGAAGAATTGTTTTTTCGGTTGAACCGAAAGTTCATCATTCATCGTGATTGGATTCTTGGATACAAAAAAGATGTAAACGGTAAGCTTATCGTCGCTTTGAAAAAGGAAATCCCTTTGGAAGGGGAACAGGTGGTCAGTAGAACCACAGCTCCCGAATTTAAAAGATGGTTGGGCGCCACAGCGCAAACTATCTAACTTTTTAAGCGACACTTTATCTCCAAAAATGCTACAGTTCATCATTTGGACGCGCTTTGTTCTAGATTTTAAACGATTTCCCGTAAGATATTTGGTGCAAATTCATCAATCATGAAAAAACAAATCATCTCTTTAACCTTTGTCCTTTTCGCAACCATTGGCTTCGGGCAAAAGAAAGAATTCCCCCTAGAAAGGCAACAAGCCATCAAAGCCGTTTTCGAAAAATATATTGATATGGGAATACCGGGATTAGCCCTTTCCCTATACCATCCAGAAACCGGATTTTGGTCTTATACTGACGGGTATGCCAATGTAGAAGAGCAAGAACCTTTGACAGCCCAGCACAAGTTCTACTTGCAAAGTATTAGCAAAACGTACATGGCTGTGGTCATCCTAAAACTCTATGAAAAGGGAAAACTGGATTTAGAAGACCCCATTACCAAATATTTGAAATATGACTGGCTCTCGAATAAGAGAGGAATAGAAAAGGTTACCCTCAAAATGTTGTTGAACCACACTTCAGGATTACCTGAGTACAACTATGACCCGATTTTGGTTTCCAAAACAGTTCAAAACCCTCAAAAAGTGCGCACGGTGGAAGAAATGTTATCTCATATTTCCGATAATCCCATGGACTTTGAACCCGGCGACCAGTATGCCTATCGAAATACCAATTATGCCCTACTCTCTTTAGTTGCAGACCATGTCTCTGGAGACCATAAAGCGTTTATGCAAAAACACATTTTTGACAAGCTAGGGTTGGAATCCACTACCTACCTCACGAAAGAAAATATTTCATCTGACCTAAATCTGGTGGGGGCGTATTGGGATATTTTATTGGTGGGCATTCCCGTGAATATTTCTAAAATGCAACGGGCAAACGTCTCCTCCATGAAAGGCGACGACGGTTTGGTGACTACTATTAGTGATGCCGTAGAATTCATGAAGGGTTTGGTTACTGGAAAACTGTTAAAACCAAAAACGTTGGAGCTTATGCAGGATTTTGTGTTGGATACCGAGGGCAAGAAAGCTTACGGACTGGGTATCCAGTACTATGATTTGGACGTAACTTACGCTTTGGGCCACTCAGGAGGGGGAATCGGTGCTGGATGCATTTTACTTTATTTACCAGAGCTGGACTCCATTGTATTTCTATCTACGAACTTCAACACGATGATGGAATCACCCATCCGGAAAAAAGCTGAGAATTTACAAATGGATGTTTTGAAAGCGCTATTTATGCAATGATGCTCTGGTCACCAATACGACAAACGACTTTACTTGAAATTCCCATTGAAATCCACCTCCCTTTGAAAAGGTTGGAGCAGGTCATCCAGAATTAGGCTCAGGTCACGCCTGTTCAGTTTTGCGTCAGGTGAGAAAATTATTGTGATTCCATTGGATTGCCATGCTTCTCTGATGGTTTCCAAAGAGATGGTTTTATCTATCTTGCCGAATAGAATTGCCAAAAAAACTGGGGTGACCGCTTTGCCCGAAGCGGGTTCATTCTTCAAGTTTGGATATAGTTCAAGGAGTCCCGTCTTCAATTCAAACTCAGAGACCTTTCTTTCGGGGTAAAACCAGGTTTCATTGGCCCATTTGTATGGAACACCAAACCCTTTTAATATGCCCGAGGCCGCGGTTCGCTGAATAGCCTGAAAAGCAGCATCCGAAGGAGTTACATCAACAAAAGGCATTAGGTAAGCATTACTTTCCAGCAGTGCTTGTTGTACTTTTCGAATCGATACTTTGGAAGTACCGGTTTTCTCTTTCACAGCCACTGCCGCCATTGCACCAGCTGCTTGCCCAATACCAAGCACAACCGGTTGCAGGCGTGTGGTACCGTTCACAATGTTGGATACGCTGATGTTCTTATCAGCCACTAGGAAGTTCTCGACCTTTTCAGGAATCAAACCCCCTAGCGGTATCGAATAGCTTGGCACTTTGATATTGATGAAGTCAATTTCAGGAGCATTTGGGTTTTTATCATGGTGATGGTCTATCGGATAGTCTCCCACAGCAATCCCTGTTTTGTAAAGGTTAAAGTCGTACGGATTTTCCAAATGATTCGCGGTCAAAGTCACCATACCTTTGGCCCGTCTTCCCTCACGGTGGTACGGAATCATGGGAAAGTTATCCTTAGTAGGAAACTCCTCAGCCAATCTTAGATTTTTGTAGCCCAACTCATTTTGAATATAAAACACGAAGCCTTGCGTGAAAGCTTTTGCCTTTTGTAAAGCATCTTCCTGTTCCTTTTCGTTCATATTCGGCCAGTCTACGAAATAGTCGTTTCCGCAATTGGGCCAATTGATCATATACTTTTTGTTCGGAAGCCTCCCATAATTCAACATTTGCTGACAATCCGAGACTGAACCAAACATTTCCCCACCTTCGCGTTTACAAGCGCAGGCATAGTCCTTTAGGTTGTAATCTTTTGGTTTTTTGACAAGTCCTTTTTTGTTTCGTGAGTCTCCAATATCCTTTAGGATGGCGACATAAGTCAGGTCTTGAACAATGTTGTTTGCATTCTCAGGAGCTTCTTTCTCATCGGTATCTTTTTTGGAATCCATTCCCAAGCGGAAATCGGCGCCTACCACGGGCAACAATTCGCCCGTTTCCGTGCCATCAATGAGAACCGTCGCTCGTGTAGTATAGGTTTTGCCTTTCTTTTTGTACTCGACCACCCATTTACCCACTTCTTTTGTAATTTTCGAATAGTAAGCTTCATAGGTTATTTCCAAATTCGAAAATTGGGCCATGCTTTGTAAAATGGCATTACCGACGGAAGGTTCAAACAAGGTATGACTTACCCATCCGGTTGCCACAGCTTTGGGTCCACCGTAATGCTCATATAGTTTTTGACGAAACGCTCCCCAAACCCCTGAAGGTATTTGATGGTTTCCATCAATAGCCGAAACGCCAGCCGAAGTAAGCATCCCTCCCAACCAAGTAGTCTTTTCGAGAAGCTGTATCTCAACACCCATTCGAGCTGCTTGAATTGCCGCTGAAGTACCTCCTGCCCCACCTCCAACGATTATCACATCTACCTCCTTCTGAGCATTAAGATGGAGGCAAAACATGGTGCAAACGATACAGAGGATTACTTTCTTCATCAGCTCACATTTTTGGATAGGTTTCGGTAAAAAATGTATTGTGTTTTTTCAAACCTTCGTAGAAGAAAAACACCTCAGCCTTCAATCCCAAATTTCTATTGGTTTGAATCATGTTTTTCAAAAAACGTTCGGAAGGGGTGTAATCATCCACTTGCAATAAGATGCCTGGCACAAAAAGATGCCGCTTATCTTCCGCAACAAACTTTAAGTTCGATTCCAAAGTGGAACTATAAGATTCCATATCATATCGATACACTTGCGGAATGATTTGGTCGACCCATCCTTCTTTCACCCAAGTGGGCCAATCTTGAAGGTACTCTTCCTTACTCCAGGGATAAATACTGGGCGCCATAGTAACTTTTACATTCGAGTCTATGGCTTTTACCGTTTTGTATATGGTTTGCGCAAAAAGATTTAATCGCGAAGCGCGCCAATCCACCCAATCTGCATCACGGTAATCATCAGGCGGGGATTGACCGTTGTGTTCTTTTCGATATTCTGAAACCGTATAGTCATCATACCCTGCCGTAGATGGATTTGCAGGAAGTCTATCATCTCCTTGAATACCATCAATATCATAGTTCTCTACCACTTCCATAATCAGTGAAAGCAGAAATTCCTGAACCTCGGGATGAAAAGCATTCATCCATTGAAATCCATTTTTGGAGACGAGCTGTCCTTTATGGTCAATGGCCTTCCACTTTGGTTTTCTTTGAAGAATATGCCCGCCATCTGCTTCTTGATAACTTGAAGAAAACCCAAATTCAAACCAAGCATGCACCTGTAAACCTTCAGCATGCGCTTCATCAATTAGCGTTTGTAGCATGTCAAACTTTGAAAATCTGGGCATCACCTCAACACCAAATTGCTTTTGCATGACTTCGCTAGGATAAAGGGTATATCCTCTATTCCAAACGACCACATAAATGTTGTCCAGCCCTATGGATTTGCATTGTTGGACCGTTTCCTTTATGCTTTCCCTACTGTCCAAAGCTTTACTGGCTACATCGGTCAACCATACCCCTTTTTGCGATTGCGAAAAACCACACCAAAAAATGGAGAACATCAAACAGCAAATACTATAATTGACTAAGCTGCGCATGGATTTAGGTTTCGAGTGCCATTGAAATTTCAAGTAAAGCACGTGGCACGTGGAAGCATCCTTTCCATTTTCCACCTTTGAGGTTGAGCAAAAGCTCTCCTCTACGATTCAAATAGCCAAACCACTCCCCGACATGGTCAGGGTCTCTAAAATGATTCCAGGTATAGTCGTGTACTTTTTCAAACCATTTTTCCGCTTTCGGACTTTGGTTGTAAGCGTATGTTTTTGCAAGGGCTACCAAGGTTTCCAAATGGACCCACCATAATTTTTGGTCCCATTCCAATTTTTCAGGTGGATATCCTTTTGCGTCCAAAAAGTAGAAGATGCCTCCATAGGTGTCATCCCACCCCCTTTCCAGTTGCTGATACATGATGGTTTCGGCCTTTTCTACAAGTTCGGCATCTCCTTTTCGGAGACCGATATTCATGATGAACCACATGGCCTCTATGGCATGACCAGGATTGAGCAATCTGCCTTCAAAACTGTCCAAAAAGGCCCCATCCGAAGAGATGTTTTCGTATACCAAACCATTTTCAGCATCGTAAAACTGGTTCATGACCAAATCTACTAGGGAATCCAGTACATCTTCCACTTGGCCTTTTCCCAAGATATGTTCTAATTCCAGAGCGAGGTTGCATAAAATCATGGGTAAGGCAAAGTCTTGCATGTTACGTGTTCCCGGGTACCGTTTGTTGTATTTCCCCTTCGGATTGTTTTGTCGGGAAAGAATGTTATGAAAAGTGTCCTCGGCAATTTGGGCATAGGTCGCATTGGCTTCTATCTTGTAGTATTCACCAAACGCCATGGCAGCAAAACAGTCAGAAAAAATATTATACGGTTGAACCAAAGGGTTTCCTTGCTGGTCCAAGGAGAAGTACCAGTTTCCTTTATCATCTCTACCGTTTTTTTCGAGAAAATCAATTCCATGCTTTGCGATGTTTTGCCATTCCTCCCTGGGCCCAAGTGTGTTGTATAACTTCGAAAACATCCAAACTTGACGGGCCTGCAACCATAAGAACTTATCCGTATCGTATACCTCGCCATCTGGCATAAGACAAGTAAAATACCCTCCATGTTCGGTATCGATGGAATGGTTTTCCCAAAAGGGAATAACCTCTTCCAAAAGTTCTTTCCGGTATAGTGCAGCGTACTTTTTCAACACAGGCTATTCATTGGTTTTGGCAATGGATTCTTCAAAATACTCCATATAGCGATTGTACAAATGACCGGCTTGAGGATAGGCGGATTGTGGACTCATAAAATGGGAAAACTCAAACGTAATGGCCTTTTGGCAACCTGCTCTTTCTGCCGCACGCATTTTCAGCAATAACTTTTCAAACTTGATGGGCAGAAATTTTATCGGCATATCCCGGTCAAAAGATTCAATATTCGTCCACGATTCCATCCCATAGGTGTCGGCCAGCTTTTTATTTACCACCAAATAAGCTTCCAATTCATCATAATCCACATGGCCATCTTGAAACGCGACAATGTCCACTGCACCTTGAATGCCAGCGAAGATTTCATCCCACTCTTGATGGTGTTGTTCAATCGATACCGTATCGCTTTTGGTAGTGGCACTTTCTGAAGCCATGACCGCCTTTTTTCCGTCAATCCAAGGAGATATCAAAACAGGAAGTCCATTACTTATCTCCTTGCAATGTTTTCCTAATTGGGATATGGTTGAAATGGCTCCTTTCGTTTTTCGGCTCAGTTCCAAACTCAAATACCAGCCTTTGAAACTTTTGAAATGTCCATACTTTTTAAAAGCTTCTTCCACCACATGAAAATTCACCTCCAACTCATGGGTCATATCTCCTATTTTCCAATAGTCGCCAGTATCGTAGGTTCCAAAGAAGAAATCCATTCCATACGTATCCGATAATTCCAAAAATTGCTGAACCAAATCAACTGGAGGAACAAAACATTGTTTTTCTTGAGTCAAGTATTCAGACGGGTAGGTCAAAAATTTTTGATACCCGGAACGGATAAGGACCACCGTATTAATCCCCATTTTTTTCATGTGTTGGAAATCTTGGTCCCATTCTTTCTTGCCCCAGTTTTGATGCGGTATGTCATGACTAATTTCATCCAAAAACGTAGCGCTAATGATTAGGTTATTTTTCATACTAGGCTATGTTTTTAAGATTGTCCCACCAGAACCTTTTCAGCAGGTAACTTGTCAGAATCAGAATAGCGGACCATATCACCATTTCGGTGTTTTCCCGAAGCATAAAATAAATAGGGATGACCACTTGAGCCATTTGCCAAACGATGCCTACGAGAATATTGAAACTATCCCTTTTAAAATCTTGATTGGGAACGAAGGATGGGTCTTCTTTTATAACCTCCTGCTTGATAGGTCCCCAAAAACCCCAAGGCTTGGTTTGTTTGTAAAACGCTTTGACTTTTTCCCTGTTGGGAAGGGGTTCCAAATAGGTACCGACAATACATCCCGCAAAGGATATCAGAAATATAACAGGGAACACAAAAATATCTACGTAGTCCGGAAAGAAAAACAGTTTGACCGTGGAAGCTATCAACCCGAACAACATCCCCCAAAAATACCCGTTACCGCTAAAGCGCCACCAAATCCATTTCAAGACGTTCGCAGCGACATAACCTCCATACAATGCGGAACTCAACCACAGAATAAGTTCGTTCAAGGAGTCGGCATTCAATCCAAAAACGATTCCTACCATTACCATACCTAACGAGGAAAGTACACTTAAACGAACCAATCGTTTATCGGGCGCTCCAGGGTTAATGTATTTTTTATAGATATCATTCACCAAATACGCGGGTGCCGCGTTCACAAAAGCAGCAAAAGTTCCCATAAAAGCGGCAAGAAACCCGGCCAACATCAGACCCTTCAACCCCACCGGCAGGAACTTATTAATCGCCATGGGTAGCACTTGTTCAAAATCAATGCTATCTCCCATACTCAAAAGTTCCGGACCTAAATACACCAGTGAAAGGACCGTGAACCCAACAATCATAAAATAGCGAGGGATATAGAGCACGCAGATGGTTAAAAAACTCATTTTGGCTGCTTCTCCTGGATTTTTTGTAGCCAGAATGCGTTGCATATCATACGAAGGTACCGGACCCGCGATGGAAGCAAAAATGCCTTTCAAAACCATTAAAACGAATAACAATCCAAAAAGGTCAAAACCGTCGTTTGCTATTTTCGAATTCACCTGAGGAAAAGCGGCGTTGCTCCAATCGAGGTTTAGGTTCCAACCAAACCCTAAATCTTTCCATCCTGCTGGAACAATTTTGTCAATTTGTTCAGCATCGACCATATTGTAGGCTATGATTCCCACCCCAATACAGGCAATGGTCATAATCACGAACTGCATCACTTCGGTAGCCACAACACTATGCATGCCCCCTTTTACGGTGTACAAAGAGGTGAGTCCGCAAACGATGAGTGCATAGCTTTTTGAAGAAGAAACTTCGTATCCCAAAATATCAAAGGCCAAGTCCCAAGGTAAAATCGAAGTACAGTATTTGCCGATTCCTTCAAAAAAATAGGCGATAAATCCAAGGACACTGATTACCGCAAAAATGACAATGATGATGTGGGAAAGTTTGGCGCCTTTGCCATCGCCAAAGCGAAATGTAATCCATTCTGCCCCGGTCATCACGTTGGACCTTCGCATCCAGATTGCCAGGTATACAAAAACAAAAACTTGGTTCCATACGGGCCATAGCCACGGTAACCAAGCACTTTTAAGACCGTAGACAAAGAGAATACCAACCGTCCACATTGTTCCAGATATATCGAACATGCCTGAAGCGTTGCTCAATCCCAAATAATACCAAGGTAATTGGTTTCCCCCGAGAAAATAAGATTCTAAATTTTTGGAAGCTCTTTTGGAAAGATAAAAGCCGAGTACCAGCACTCCAACAATATAAGCAATGACGATTCCAACATCCCAGTAAGAAAGTGTCATAGTGTGCTTATATCTCTAGGCTTTCAGTCTAATATACATAATTATCCCTTGCGCCAGTAGGCGATACTAGCAATTCAGTATGGTAAAAAGATAGTGTTTAGCCTCTCACTAGTGGAAGCGTGCTACAACGAAGCAATCCTTCTTGCTTGGCAATTTCGGCATAGGGAATCTCCTCCACGGTGAAACCTTGTTCTCGCAACCAAGCGTTCAATCGAGTGAAGTTTTGTTCTGACACAACTACCTCTGGAGATATTGAAAACACATTGCTGTACATCTGGTACATTTCATCTGCTGAAATCTCGAAAATGTTTTCCTTTCCAAAGAAATCTACTAACCATTGGTATTCTTTCTCAATCAAAAACCCATTTTTATGCAGAACAGCTTTGTCCTTTCCTACCGGCTGAAAACAACAGTCCAAATGCAGGGCATTGATTTTCGGGTTAGTATTTGACTTTCGCAGCTCAAAAGCTTTGACTTTTTTATGTGGAAACATTTGAGTGATGTATTCCACTGCCTCTTTGTTGGTGCGGGCCGTTATAAAATCTGGGTAGTCTGGAGCAGTGTAGGTACCGATAAAGATATGGTCATTCCAAGGCATTACATCCCCGCCTTCAATATGGACTTCTTCTGGGGGACGAATCACATTTTCAGGTCCAACTGCTTCCAAAACATGTGAAATGGCCTCAAATTCGCGTTCACGGTCTGGAAGGATATTGGCGTGAAACAGTTTGTCTTCAATAACAAAAGCAATATCCCTTGAAAATATCTGATTGCAGTCTTCCAAAACGGTGGGACGAAACACTTGAACGTGATGCTTTTTCAAAACCTCGGCAAAAGCTTCCATTTCGGGAATCATATCTGCTTCTAACGGATAGGTTCCGGCGAGAATATGTTCCCTTGACTTTGGGTCATACGCTTCCTCCAAACTTGGGGTTGGACCACAACTTACTGCAGTACCCAACACGACCGCTTGAAGCGTATCGGTTTCATTTTGAATATGGAGTGTAAGGGACCGGTCTGGGCTTTTGACTGAATCTTGTTTTAGAGACATACCTTCATAAATTCTAGGGCAAATCTAGTCTTTTGACATTGATTTTCCGCAACGCAAAAATGAAAAAATATAAGTGACCAATAGAAAAACCACACCGCGGCCATGTCTTCATTTTTACATTTAACAATCTGATTTACAAATAGTTAAAATTAATCAAATTTAAAGGATTTCTGATGAAACCATAGCTCATTTTCAAATTGATATGGCTATATTAAGTTAGAATTATGTTTATTATGCGTCCTATAGTTGTCTTTCTTATGGTTCTTGCGGCTAGTAGTGTTACCCTACTTTTATGGCCGAAGTCAGACCCCCTACCTGGTGCATATTATGTAGATGCCAACCCTACCAAAACCTATGGTATTTACAAATATGAAGATTGTATTACGCGTGAGGTACATGCGACCGGACATCCGCAAAGGGCATTAGATATGGATACCCAACCGCTTACCTTTCAGGAAAGGGCCCGTTTGGATATGCAGCTTGGGAAATACAAAAGTACTTTGGACTCTATTTTACACAACTTAAACACCATAGATGCCCATCATTATCTGCACAAAGAATATGACCGGTATCATTCCTTGCTCTTGCAACCGCAGAATTCCTCCGTGCGCTTTTACTACTATGCTGAAATTTTAGAAACCTGCTATGCGAAGGACCAAGCCTTAAATCTGGAGTCGGTCGTATATCAGAAAAACAAAAAAAGGTAGCTTGTAAGCTACCTTTTTGTTTTCTAACGACTTTCTAAGCTTTTAAACTCCCTGAAGTTTTCACCAATATAAATTTGTCTTGGACGACCTATGGGTTCATTTCGCAAGCGCATTTCACGCCATTGTGCAATCCAACCCGGAAGTCTACCCAAAGCGAACATTACCGTGAACATATCTGTTGGGATACCCAAGGCACGGTAAATGATACCTGAGTAAAAGTCCACATTCGGATACAATTTTCGTTGTACGAAGTATTCATCTTCCAGGGCTTCCTTTTCCAAACCTTTCGCGATGTCCAAGATGGGGTCTTCAATACCCAAGTTCCCTAATACTTCGTCAGCCGCCTTCTTGATGATTCGTGCCCGAGGGTCGAAGTTCTTATAAACCCGGTGCCCAAAGCCCATCAAACGAAAAGGGTCGCTCTTATCCTTGGCCTTGGCCATATATTTTTTGGTGTCGCCACCATCCGCCTCAATCGCTTGCAACATTTCCAAAACCGCTTGGTTAGCCCCACCGTGAAGTGGTCCCCATAAAGCTGAAATTCCAGCAGAAAGGGATGCAAAAAGACCAGCATGGGAAGAACCCACAATTCGTACCGTAGACGTAGAACAGTTTTGTTCATGGTCCGCATGCAAAATCAATAGTTTATCGATGGCATCAATGGCTATCTTATCCTTTTCATATTCTTTGTTAGGCTTTTTGAACATCATCTTATGGAAGTTCTCTACATACCCTAAAGTATCGTCGCCGTAATCCAATGGCAAGCCTTTTTTCTTGCGTTGTGTCCATGCAACCAAAACTGGAAACTTCGCAAGAATGCGAACAATCGAACGATACATAGCTGTCTCAGATGAAACATCTACAGAAGCAGGATTAAAAGCCACCAAGGCACTGGTCAACGAAGAAAGAACGCCCATGGGATGGGCTGCTTTTGGAAAGGCATCCAAAATCTTCTTCATTTCCTCATCTACCTGAGATTCTTCTTTGATGTCGTTATGAAAAGTCTCAAGCTGTTCTTTGTTGGGAAGTTCTCCAAAAATCAAAAGATAGGCTACTTCTAAAAAATCTGCTTTCTCAGCCAAGTCTTCAATAGAATATCCTCGGTATCGAAGAATTCCTTTTTCACCATCCAAAAAGGTGATGGCACTTTCACACGAACCTGTGTTTTTGTAACCAGGATCAATAGTGACGATGCCACTACCGGTTCGAAGGGTTTTGATATCTATGGCCAATTCATTTTCACTACCTTGAATGACCGGAAATTCATAAGATTTTCCAGCATATTGAAGTATTGCGCTATCCGACATTGTTTGTTTTAAAAGATTATTAAAATAGAACCGGAAATTTACGAAAAAGCAAAGGCATTAACAATTTGCCTCAGCTATTTAATTCCTTCTTAACAGCTTCTTTTGGGGTAAAGGAAGCGCTAGACATTTTAGTTCAACAGATACAACTGCTTGTAGTAAGCATCCACCGATTTTTTCCAGGTGAACCGCATGCGCTTTGCACTGGCTTGGATTTTTTTCCAAGTGGCTTTATCGTTTTGATACAATTCGAGAATATCGTCAAAAGCTTTCAACATGTTTTTGATTTTCTCCTCGTACGTATCGCCATCGAAAGCAAAGCCCGTTTTCATATGGGAAACCGTGTCTTTAAGGCCGCCGGTATGATGCACCAAACAGGGGTTTCCATTTCGCATGGAAAGCATTTGACTTATTCCACAAGGCTCAAACAAACTTGGCATGAAATACAGGTTGGATTCGAGATAAATTGAGTCAATCAGCTTTTCGGATTGCCCGTTAGTAAACACAAAATTCTTATGCTCGTAGCTCAATTTTCGGAAGAGCTCCTCATACTCAGGCGCACCAGTACCCAACAACATGAAAATACCATTCACGGATTCCAATTTTTTCAAGATTTCAACAAAGGCCTCTGGCGAACGCATGAAGAAATAGAATTTCTGTTCGGTCAAACGCGCCACACTGGAAACGATGAACTCGGGTCGGTTGTCCACAAAATCCATGATTTTTTCACCGGTATGGGCCAAAAAGTCAGCCTTGTATTTTTTGGATTCTTCCTGAAGCCATTTGAATAATGCTTTGACTGTATTCCGGTAGATAAAGCCTTTTTCTTCTTGGTTGATGTTTTTGTAATTGCATCCATTCAAAATCCCTATCAGTCTTCCCTCTTCATTGGCCTTTTGCAAATCCATTTCCAACCCTTCTCCTCCAATGAATTCAGGCGGAGAACTTGGTTTCAAAACATCTTGTTTGTACGAAGGTGAAACGGTGTGCACGGCATCTGCAAAACGAATACCCACGGCCATCAGGTTGATACAATCCTGATAGCGGTAATCCATCAGGTTTTTATAGTCGATTTCTACCTGAGGAAACCAATTTTCAACAGAGGAATAGTTATTCCCAAACGGACGGATTCCTTGAATTGCAAGATTATGAATGCTGTATACAAAACGAATTTCCTTTAGGACTTTATAGTCTTTGTGGTATTCCCTAAGAAAAAGAAGCAAGCTGGAATGCCAATCGTGAAGATGGACTACATCCAAACGACCGAAAGCACCCTTTTTAATGGCCTCTGCCACTACTGCACAAAAGATAAAGTATTTGATGGCATCCGTGTAAAACGGTTCTTCGGGGTCATTGTGGTAAATATGGGCAATGTCCCCAGCCTCAATTTCTGGATGATGGATGACGTAATGAACAATATTGGGAAACTCTTTTTTGGGCTTAACTTCATACAATTCGGCATTGTATACCATTCCCCGTAATTCTACATTCAGTGAAGTCTTGAAAATACCATCTTGATGTAACCTTGAATAGGAAGGGACAATGACATGCACCTTATCCCCATGCTCTGAAATTTGTCTAGGCACATCGCGGACGACATCACCCATGCCCCCAGCCTTACAATCCGCAATGGCATCGTTTTCGGCCGCTACAAATAGAAAATTGTTCATTCGTGGTAAGTTTTGTTAGGTCTGGTCGATTTTTGTTTAAG
This sequence comes from Bacteroidota bacterium, assembly GCA_039820925.1. Taxonomy (GTDB): domain Bacteria; phylum Bacteroidota; class Bacteroidia; order Flavobacteriales; family Flavobacteriaceae; genus Flagellimonas. Next base: position 23,434 of record JBCBPD010000044.1, read on the forward strand.
TTACCCAAAGTTTGATTTGCAGACAAAAAAAAGCCTTTCCGGAATGGGAAAGGCTTTTTGTATACTAATAAAACATTATCATTTCACTTTGAAGGCCTTCTCTTGCGGATAGTAGGCCGTGTTCCCCAACAACTCTTCAATGCGAAGCAGTTGGTTGTATTTTGCCATACGGTCACTTCGTGATGCCGAACCGGTTTTGATTTGACCTGTGTTCAACGCTACCGCTAAATCAGCAATGGTGTTGTCTTCCGTTTCGCCAGAACGGTGTGACATTACCGAAGTATATCCTGCATTTTTGGCCATATTGACCGCGGCTATCGTCTCGGTCAAGGTTCCAATTTGGTTTACTTTGATAAGGATGGAGTTAGCAATTCCATTCTCGATGCCTCGAGAAAGTCTCTCCACGTTGGTCACGAACAAGTCGTCACCCACCAATTGTACTTTGTCGCCTACTTTTTCAGTTAACATTTTCCAACCGTCCCAATCATTTTCGTCCATTCCATCTTCAATGGAAATAATTGGGTATTTCCCGCATAAATCTGCCAAATACTGTGCTTGCTCTTCAGAGGTTCGCACCACACCTTTATCCCCTTCGAATTTGGTATAATCGTATTTTCCATCCACATAGAATTCTGCGGAAGCACAATCCAAAGCAATCATCACATCGTCACCTAGGTTGTATCCCGCTTTTTCGACGGCTTTGGCAATGGTATCCAAGGCGTCTTCAGTACCACCTTCCAAAGTAGGTGCAAAACCACCTTCATCTCCTACGGCAGTACTTAAACCGCGGTCGTACAATACTTTTTTCAAGTTGTGGAAGATTTCAGTTCCCATTTGCATGGCATGGCTAAAGTTTTTGGCTTTCACGGGCATCACCATAAATTCCTGAAAAGCTATCGGGGCATCGGAATGCGAACCTCCATTGATGATGTTCATCATGGGCACAGGTAACGTATTGGCACTAACACCACCGACGTATCGGTACAAGGGGAGTCCCAATTCTTCGGCTGCGGCTTTGGCCACTGCCAAAGAAACACCCAAAATGGCGTTCGCTCCTAGTTTTGATTTGTTTGGCGTACCATCCAAATCAATCATGGTTTGGTCAATATGATTTTGGTCGAACACAGACGTTCCAATCAACTCTTCAGCAATCACAGTGTTAACGTTGTTCACCGCTTTGCTCACTCCTTTTCCCATAAACGTATCGCCGCCATCTCTTAACTCAACAGCTTCGTGTTCTCCGGTAGATGCGCCTGAAGGTACGGCAGCTCTTCCCATAAGACCGTTAGCCGTAATTACGTCGACCTCGACGGTTGGGTTCCCTCTGGAATCAAGTATTTGTCTTGCGTGAATGTGTTCTATAAAACTCATTGTCAAATTCTTTTTGTTTGGATATTAAGTGGCTAAGATACGAATGCTTAAAGGTTTAGGCCCCGTATCTTCTCGGATAATAACTTAAAAATAAACTACATCGGTTTCGTAGAATCAAGACTTGATGGCCTCGAAAAACTGGTCGAACAAGTATTCGGCGTCATGGGGTCCTGGGCTTGCCTCAGGGTGATATTGTACCGAAAAAACAGGCTTTTCTTTCATCTTAATGCCAGCGACGGTATTATCATTCAAATGTACGTGTGTGATTTCCAAGGCTTCATTCGCTTCAGTTTCCTCGCGATTGATGGCGAAACCATGGTTCTGGGATGTGATTTCACCCTTTCCAGTAATCATATTCAAAATCGGATGGTTGATTCCACGGTGTCCATGGTGCATCTTATACGTAGAAACCCCATTGGCCAAGGCCAACACTTGGTGTCCTAAGCAAATTCCGAAAAGTGGTTTGTCTGACGCAATCATTTCTTTTGCCGTGGCGATGGCTTCTTCCAAAGGTTCGGGATCCCCAGGACCATTCGAAATGAAGTACCCATCAGGATTCCATTCCTTCAAATCTTCAAAAGGAGCATTGTATGGGAATACTTTGATATAAGCCCCACGTTTGGCCAAATTGCGAAGAATGTTCTTTTTGATTCCAATATCCAAGGCTGAAATTCGGACATCAGCATCCTCCTCCCCGAAGTAATACGGTTCAGCAGTAGAAACTTTTGAGGCCAATTCCAAGCCTTCCATGCTTGGTACTTGTTTCAATTCTTCCTTAAGGGTATCAATTTCATCAACCCGGGTGGAGATTATGGCATTCATCGCACCGTTGTCGCGAATATAGGCGACCAGTGCTCTTGTATCCACATCTGAAATGGCAAAGAGGTTGTTATCTTCCAAAAACTCCAACAAACTTTTGTCTGCGCTTGGTCTGGAATACTCATAACTAAAGTTTTTGCAAATCAGCCCTGAAATCTTAATCGCATCGGATTCTATCTCGTCGGCATGCGTACCATAATTCCCAATGTGGGCATTGGTGGTCACCATGAGCTGTCCGAAATACGAAGGGTCCGTAAAAATTTCTTGATATCCGGTCATCCCGGTGTTGAAACATACTTCACCTACGGCGGTTCCTTCTTTGTTCCCAACAGACTTTCCATAGAAGATGGTTCCGTCTGCCAATAGTATGAGTGCTTTTCTTTTTGAATAATACTTCATTTTCCCAGATGCAATTTAACGTAACAAAAAAACATAAAAAAAGGATAAGTCTGCACTTATCCTTTTCCCACTTATAAACTATTTAATACCATTTGCTATTCTTCTGAATCGTCAGCTTTGGTTTCTACAACTGGCGCTGCAACTTCGGTAGCTTTTTTGCCTCCTCTTCTACTTCTACGAGTAGTTTTCTTCTTCTCAGGCTTGCCGGCGTTGTACAATTCATTGAAATCGACCAATTCAATCATGGCCATATCGGCGTTATCTCCAAGTCGGTTCCCCAACTTGATGATTCGGGTGTACCCTCCCGGTCTGTCCCCTACCTTTTCGGCTACGGTTCCAAACAACTCGGTTACGGCATGCTTGTTACGAAGATTGCTAAATACAACGCGTCGGTTGTGTGTTCCTTTTTCAGTGGTTTGATTGTTCTCCACTTTGGCCTTTGTAATCAAAGGCTCGATGAACTGTTTTAACGCTTTTGCTTTTGCAACGGTCGTGTTGATGCGCTTGTGTTCAATCAAAGAACAACCCATATTGGCCAACATAGCCTTTCTGTGGGCGGAAGTTCTTCCTAAGTGATTGAATTTTTTTCCGTGTCTCATTGTTCTAGTTTATCATCTTGCTACCAAATCCGCTTATGGCGGAGAGCAAAATATGATTATTAATCCTTATCCAATTTGTATTTGCTCAAATCCATTCCGAACTGAAGTCCTTTGTTGATTACCAACTCTTCCAATTCCGTCAAGGATTTTTTACCGAAGTTTCTAAACTTCATCAAGTCGTTCTTATTGAAAGAAACCAAGTCACCTAAGGTGTCTACTTCGGCTGCTTTCAAACAGTTCAATGCACGAACGGACAAGTCCATATCAACCAACTTGGTTTTCAATAATTGACGCATGTGCAACGACTCTTCGTCATAGGTTTCGGTTTGTGCGATTTCATCCGCTTCAAGCGTGATGCGCTCGTCAGAGAACAACATGAAGTGGTGAATCAAAACTTTAGCCGCTTCGGTCAACGCATCCTTAGGATGAATAGAACCATCCGTAGCGATTTCAAAAACCAACTTTTCGTAGTCGGTCTTTTGCTCTACCCTAAAGTTTTCGATGCTGTACTTTACGTTTTTTACCGGGGTGTAAACAGAGTCAACCGCAATGCTTCCTAAGGGTGCATTGGATTTTTTGTTTTCCTCAGCAGGAACGTATCCGCGACCCTTTTCGATGATGATTTCAAGGTTGATGCTCACCTTAGGGTCCATATTACAAATGACCAGGTCTGGGTTCAATACTTGATATCCGGAAATGAATTTCTGGAAATCACCAGCGGTCAATTGCTCTTTTCCACTTACAGAAACAGAAACCGTTTCGCTCTCTACATCGTCAATCTGTCTTTTGAAACGAACCTGTTTTAAGTTCAAAATCATTTCAGTAACGTCTTCAACAACCCCTGGAATGACTGAAAACTCGTGCTCAACACCATCGATACGTACAGAGGTGATGGCAAAACCTTCCAAAGAGGAAAGCAATACCCTTCTCAACGCGTTTCCAACTGTCAATCCATAACCAGGCTCCAAAGGGCGGAATTCAAACTTCCCTTCGAAATCTGTTGAATCGATCATTATAACTTTATCGGGCTTCTGAAAATTAAGTAATGCCATATCTGGACTAATGTTGATTTATTTTGAGTATAACTCGACGATTAATTGTTCCTTGATGTTCTCTGGAATTTGAAGTCTTTCTGGAACGGCAACAAAATTACCTTCCATTTTTTCAGAGTTCCAGGTAATCCATTCGTAAACACTGCTATTGGCAGCCAAGGAATCTTGAATGGAAACGATAGTTTTTGATTTTTCACGAACGCCTACAACATCACCCGCTTTTAGGGAGTATGAAGGGATGTTCACAATCTCTCCGTTAACAGTAATGTGTCGGTGAGAAACCAATTGACGTGCACCTCTTCTGGAAGGAGAAATGCCCATGCGGTATACCACATTATCCAATCGGGATTCGCAAAGTTGCAAAAGTACTTCACCAGTTACCCCGTCACGTCTTTTCGCTTCGGTAAAGAGGTTTCTAAAAAGTCTGAATACGCTATCCAGTTGATGGAGAAGCAAAAAGCAAAGTACACTTACGGTATTCTTGAAAGACAATTTAGAAACCTCTTTACCGAAGCGAAA
>JBCBPD010000045.1:0-27850 GCA_039820925.1 Bacteroidota bacterium
AAGCCCCAATTTTGGGGCTTTCTTATGCTTATGTATAATGATTACTCTTGTAACAACTGCTTTACTCTCATAAAGTTGTCGTTGTCACCAAGCGCACCATAGATGTTCTTCAACTGACTCAAGATGCTTTGATTATCAGGATTGCTTTTAAGAGCATTCTCCAAAATATCAGCACCTTCTTTGAACAAATCATCTTTCTTTTGCTTCAACTCGTCATACTTGGCGATATCAGCTCTAGAACTTCCCAATTCATTCATCTCATCAATAAGCCCGTTACCCTCATTCACGTAGGTAGTAGAAAGGTTAAGAATGGCATTGGTGTACGCAGGGTCTATGGCCAAGGTTTTCAAATACGCATCTCTCGCTTCCATAATGTTACCTTGTTCCATATTGATTACTCCAATATTATATAACAAATCTGGATTGTCTGGCTCCATTTCAGAAGCTTCAGCCATAAGTTCTTTAAACCTATCCTTGTTATCCATGGTGTAATACAAGTTCGCTTCACCCAAAACCAAGTTTACGTCATTTGGATTTGCACCTCTTGCGTCCTTGTAAGCGGAGATAGCTCTTTCCGTCTCACCAAGTGACTGATAAATCAAGGCGATATTCTTCACGATTTCCGCTCTTTTAGCAGGAGTTCTTTCCTCAGAAGGGTCTTTGTGAGTACCCGCTTTCACGTACAAATCACGATTGGTCAAGCTCATTTCCTCTACTTCACCGGTCTCCACGTTGACAGCGGTGTAACGAACCCCACTACCATCATAATTCATGTCCTTCAGCTCATTGTAGTATACTAACGCTTCTTCGTAGTGCTTACCGTTTACCGCACTACTCGCAGCATAATACAAATAAGTAGTATCCTGAGGACTCAATACGTAACTCAAATACAGCTTTTCGGAAGCTTCTTTAAACAACTTTTTGTTGTTGTCTTCCACTGCAGAGTTTACCAAATCCGTAGTCATCAAGGCCATTTGTTGACCTGCTGCTTCGCTATATTTCTTTTTTCCAGAGGCATCCTCGATAGAAATTACCTTCTTGTATGATTCAACGGCTGTTTTAAACGCACTACCCGTGCCCTTTTTAGCCAAATCATAATGTACATTTCCTTTTAAGGCATAATACTGCGCTTGCAACCTTGGGTCAGCTGCGTTTATGGTACCCTGGGCACCTTCCAAAGCAGTTTTAGCACCAGCAGCATCTCCAGCCTTGAAGGCTTTTTCTGCTGCCTTGATTTCGTTCTTTTGAGCGAAACCATATGCAGAGAAAGCAATCGCAATAAGCAATAAAATTCTAGTTTTCATTTGAGTAATATAATTAGTGTTTAAATGATTATTATTCTCCATCTTTTTTGTTTTCGTCCACATCATCTCCAAAATCCGTACCATCTTCGCCTTGAACCTCGATATCACGGATGTCCGCTTCGTCTACCGCGTCTTCATCTTTCATGACTTTGGCCACAGCTGCAATGGAATCAGTGTCCTTCAAATTAATGAGTTTGACCCCTTGCGTAGCTCTTCCCATCACCCGTAAATCTTCAACGCTCATTCGGATAGCGATACCTGATTTATTGATAATCATCAAGTCATCAGAATCCGATACGTTTTTGATGGCTACCAAATTACCAGTTTTATCGGTAACGGATATAGTTTTAACACCTTTTCCACCACGATTTGTGATACGGTAGTCATCAATTGTGGAGCGTTTTCCATATCCATTTTCCGAAACTACAAGGATGTCATCCTCAAAATTATGAACGGAAACCATTCCGATAACCTCGTCCTGTTCATTGGCTAAGGTAATGCCTCGAACTCCAGAAGCGTTTCTTCCCATGGGACGGGTCTTGCTCTCTTCAAAGCGAATGGCTTTACCTGATTTAAGTCCTAACAATATCTCGCTAGTCCCGGTAGTCAACTTGGCTTCCAATAACTCATCACCATCTTTGATGGTAATCGCATTGATTCCATTTTGACGGGGACGAGAATACTGCTCCAAAGAGGTCTTTTTAACCGTTCCCTTTTTGGTGGCCATTATCACATAATGACTATTGACGTATTCTTCATCTTTTAGGTCGCGAGTGCAAATGAAAGCTTTCACCTTATCCTGTTGGTCTATGTTGATAAGGTTTTGGATAGCTCTTCCTTTCGAAGTTCTACTTCCTTCCGGAATCTCATAAACCCTCATCCAATAACATTTTCCTTTTTGTGTAAAGAAAAGCATGTATTGATGGTTGGTGCTCACAAAAAGATGTTCCAAAAAATCTTCATTTCGTGTAGAAGAAGCTTTTTGGCCAACACCACCCCTATTTTGGGTTTTGTATTCGCTCAAAGACGTTCTTTTGATGTAGCCGGCATGTGAAATGGTAATCACCACCTGCTCATCGGGAATCATGTCCTCAATACTCAAATCCCCTCCAGCAAAGTTGATTTCGGAACGACGAACATCACCATACTTTTCCTTAACCTCAGTAAGCTCGTCTTTGATGATGTTCATACGACGCTCTTTCTTATCAAGGATGTCTTTTAAATCCTCAATCGTTTTCTTCAGGGCATCGTATTCATCACGGAGTTTATCTTGTTCAAGACCTGTTAACTGACGCAAACGCATCTCAACAATGGCCTTTGCTTGGATTTCAGTGAGCTTGAAACGCTCAATCAAGTTGTTTCGTGCCTCTTCTACATTGGAAGACCCTCGAATAATGGCAATTACTTCGTCAATATTATCGGAAGCAATAATAAGTCCTTCCAAGATGTGCGCGCGTTCTTCGGCTTTTTTAAGCTCATATTGCGTTCTGCGAACTACAACCTCATGACGGTGCTCTACAAAATGGTGGATAATTTCCTTAAGGTTCAACAGTTTAGGTCTACCGTTGACCAACGCAATGTTGTTCACACTAAACGAAGACTGCAGTGCTGTATATTTGTACAGCATATTCAAGACAATATTTGGAATCGCGTCTCGCTTAAGCATGTAAACGATGCGCATACCCTTACGGTCCGACTCATCTCGAATGGTAGATATACCTTCAATCTTTTTGTCATTCACCAAGTCGGCCGTCTTTTTAATCATGTCGGCCTTGTTGACTTGGAAAGGAATTTCCGTAACAATGATGCACTCTCTACCTTGAACTTCTTCAAAAGAAGCCTTAGCGCGCATCACTACACGACCACGCCCTGTATGAAATGCATCTTTGACCCCATCGTACCCATAAATGATTCCTCCCGTAGGGAAATCAGGGGCTTTGATGTGAGTCATCAATTCATCAATCTCTATATCGCTATTATCGATGTAGGCGATGGTACCGTCAACTACCTCTGAGAGATTGTGAGGCGCCATGTTGGTGGCCATCCCCACGGCAATTCCCGATGCACCATTCACCAATAAATTGGGAATACGCGTGGGAAGAACTGTAGGCTCCTGCAACGAATCATCAAAATTCAGTTGATGGTCTACGGTATCCTTATCGATATCCGCCAACATTTCGTCAGCGATTTTTCGCATTCTCGCCTCGGTATAACGCATGGCTGCTGGGCTATCACCATCAACAGAACCAAAGTTACCTTGGCCATCAATCAACATATACCGCAAACTCCATTCTTGCGCCATACGTACCATGGTATCATACACCGAAGTATCCCCATGAGGGTGGTATTTACCCAAAACCTCTCCCACAATACGCGCTGATTTTTTGTGTGCACTTGTGGAGCGAACGCCCAGTTCATGCATTCCAAAAAGCACCCTTCGGTGAACAGGTTTCAAACCATCCCGCACATCTGGCAGTGCACGTGACACAATGACCGACATTGAATAATCAATGTAGGCAGATTTCATCTCGTCCTCTATGTTTATGGGAATTAACTTTTCTCCTTCCGCCATGCTAAAATCTAGTCCTTTTTACTGGTTAAAACATCATGGCAATATACGGAAATTCAACCCTTGGAGACGGACTGTCAGGGACTTTATTAAAAAAATTATCAACATTTAACGACCTGCCATTCTGGATGATAAACCTTTGTTAAAGTCTTGGCAAAAAGGACTTTATTTCGACAATTAAAACATGTTTATCGAATATGGGTACGGTATTTGACCTGTGTAAGCATACTTTTATTAATTTTAATTGCTGAACAAGAAAGTGTATGGACGATAATTTTTCACCAAGAGTAAAAGACGTAATTGCGTACAGTAAAGAAGAGGCCCTACGACTGGGTCATGATTTTATTGGTACGGAGCATTTGATGCTCGGTCTTTTAAGGGATGGAAATGGAAAAGCCATCAACATTTTGGATGCACTGGATGTAGACTTGGACCACTTGCGCAGAAAAGTGGAAATTTTGAGTCCAGCGAACCCCAATACCGGCACTGTCCAAAAGGATAAGAAAAACCTACATCTTACCCGACAAGCAGAACGTGCGTTGAAAACCACATTTCTGGAAGCCAAACTTTTCCAAAGCTCCTCCATTAATACCGCACACCTTTTGTTGTGCATTTTGAGAAACGAGAATGACCCTACCACAAAGTTGCTACACAAGCTTAAGGTAGACTATGATAATGTAAAAGAACAGTTCAAGTCCATGATTACGAGCGACGACGATTATTTGGACACCCCTCGTTCCGAATCCTTCCCTAGCGACCCCGAAGATTCAGGGGATTCCAAGGAAAGTGGTTTCGGTTCCAGCAGCGGGCAAAAAGGAAACAAAAAATCCAAAACTCCAGTATTGGACAACTTTGGTAGGGACTTAACCCGTCTTGCTGAAGAAAACAAACTGGACCCTGTTGTGGGACGTGAAAAAGAAATTGAGCGGGTTTCCCAGATATTGAGCAGACGTAAAAAGAATAACCCTTTGTTAATTGGTGAACCGGGTGTTGGTAAAAGTGCCATTGCAGAAGGACTCGCCCTACGAATCATCAACAAAAAGGTTTCGCGAATCTTATATAATAAAAGAGTAGTCACGCTGGACCTCGCTTCGTTGGTCGCCGGTACCAAATACCGTGGTCAATTCGAAGAGCGGATGAAAGCCGTTATGAACGAATTGGAGAAGAATGACGACATCATTCTTTTTATTGATGAAATTCATACTATAGTTGGAGCTGGTGGTGCCACCGGAAGTTTGGACGCATCGAACATGTTCAAACCGGCGCTGGCAAGGGGCGAGATTCAATGTATTGGTGCTACTACTTTAGACGAGTACCGTCAATACATCGAAAAGGATGGCGCCCTAGAGCGTAGATTCCAAAAAGTGATGGTAGAACCTACTACGGTAGAGGAAACCATTGAAATCTTGATGAACATCAAGGGCAAGTACGAAGACCATCACAACGTAAATTACACAGATGATGCCATCGTAGCCTGCGTAAAATTGACCAATCGCTACATGACTGACCGCTTTTTACCGGACAAAGCCATTGATGCTTTGGACGAAGCCGGTTCACGCGTTCACATCGTGAATATGGATGTTCCCAAACAAATTCTTGAGCTGGAAACCCAGCTGGAAGAAGTAAGGGAGTTGAAGAACAGTGTGGTCAAAAAGCAGAAATACGAAGAAGCGGCAAAGCTGCGTGATGATGAGAAGCGTCTGGAAAAGGAATTGCAAGCAGCGCAAGAACGTTGGGAAGCAGAAAGTAAGATGCACCGCGAAACTGTATCCGAAGATAATGTTGCAGACGTAGTTTCCATGATGAGTGGTATTCCTGTGAATAGAATCGCTCAAACCGAAAGCAACAAATTGGCCGAATTGCCAGACCTTATTAAAGGCTTTGTAATTGGTCAAGATGAAGCCGTTGCCAAAGTTGCCAAGGCCATCCAACGGAATCGTGCGGGGCTCAAAGACCCAAATAAACCTATCGGTTCCTTTATTTTCTTGGGACAAACAGGAGTAGGTAAAACCCAGCTGGCCAAGATTTTGGCCAAAGAGCTATTTGACTCAGAAGATGCTTTGATTCGTATCGACATGAGTGAATACATGGAAAAATTCGCCATCTCTAGATTGGTGGGAGCACCTCCGGGTTACGTTGGCTACGAAGAAGGCGGACAGCTGACGGAAAAGGTTCGAAGAAAACCCTATTCCGTGATTTTATTGGACGAGGTTGAAAAAGCCCACCCCGATGTGTTCAATATGTTGTTGCAGGTTCTTGACGATGGTTATTTAACAGATAGTCTAGGTAGAAAAATAGATTTCCGCAACACCATAATCATTATGACCTCCAATATTGGAGCAAGACAGCTCAAAGACTTTGGTCAAGGGGTTGGTTTTGGAACTGCAGCCAAAAAGGCACAGGCGGACAGTCACCAAAAAAGTGTTATCGAAAACGCTTTAAAGAAGGCTTTTGCTCCAGAATTCTTGAACCGTATTGATGACGTCATCGTTTTCAATCCGTTGGAAAGAGAGGACATTCACAAAATCATCGATATCGAATTGGACAAATTGTTCAAAAGAATCAAGGATATTGGATATCACTTGAGTCTTTCTGAGAAAGCCAAGGACTATATCGCTGATAAAGGTTTTGACAAGCAATATGGTGCAAGACCGCTGAAAAGAGCGATTCAGAAGTATATTGAAGATGCCCTTGCAGAGGAAATCGTCAATTCCAAACTGGAAGAAGGCGATAGTATCTTCATGGATTTGGACAAGAAGAAAGAAGAGCTTACGATAAAAATCGAAAAGCCAGAAAAATCGCCCAAAACAGAATAAGTTCACCTAATATAGAAGAAGAAAAGCCGGTTGATCAACCGGCTTTTTTCGTTAGTTCTGTCCCTTGACAACCGTACATACGATATTTAGGTTGTTAATCTATATTTTTTCAGGGTGAATCGCTTTCCCGCTACATTCGCCTCGAGACACACTATAATTTTGGGGAATGAGAATTGCGTACAGGAAAAATGCCCGAGTCGTACGAGAATACCGGCTGGACATTGGAACCGTTCAAGTATTTGATGATTACATGGTATCCGTCTTTGACGAAGGAGCAACCTTAACCATGGAAAGAGCTTATCAAATCATCGGTATTTCAGAAATACATTTTAGAGACAAAAACTTCGGTTACATCAGTTGGCGAAAGAATTCTTATGCCGTAGACCCAACCATCTACAGTTATTTAAGAGGGATGGAAAATCTTAAAGCCTTTGCTATCGTTTCTAAAAAGAAAATCGATATGCATAACTTCAAAATCGAGAAGCTCTTTTACAAGAACACTATGGAATTCTTCATCGAATTTGAAAATGCCTTGGCTTGGGTCAAAAAGAGACTGGGTACAAAACGAAAGTAAATCGTATTAGGCTTCTTCTTTGCCTTGCAATCCTAAAAACGAAGCTCCGAGCGATTTAATAATATCAGAAGCTATCATGGCATGCTGTCCCAGTTGGGAAGCTGCTATATCACCGGCTTGTCCGTGAAGGTACACGCCAAGTATTGCTGCGTTCAAACTGTCATAGCCTTGTGCCAAAAGCCCGGTTAGTATTCCAGCCAGAACATCACCGGAACCTGCGGTAGCCATTCCGGCATTTCCAGTACTATTGATGTATCCCTTTTCACCATCAACAACAATGGTATACGCATCCTTCAGACAAAGAATACACCGGTGGTCTTTACAAAACTGTTGGGCCTTGGCCAATTTATCATAATCGTCTTTCCAAGAACCTATCAAACGTTCCAATTCTTTGGGATGTGGAGTTAGAATACTGCCTTGGGGAATAAAGGGTAAAAAGTCTTTTCGCTGACCCAGAAGATTAATTCCATCAGCATCAATAACAATAGGATAATTTATGGTTTCCAGAAGACGTCCAAAAGCTTCCACCGTTTTTGAATCCGTTCCTAGTCCCATTCCAAGTCCGATTGTGGTTGGCACAAAAGGTAATTCTATATCCAAAATATTTGCCTCTCCCCTATCCGTCAGTACCATGACCTCTGGAAGTCCCGCTTGCAACGGCACACAACCCAATTCGGGCACATAGACCGAAACCAACCCGCTACCACTTCGTAAACAAGCTTCCGCTGCGAGTCGTATGGCTCCTATTTTTCCTTTGGAACCCCCAATCAAAACCGCATGCCCGTAGGTACCTTTATGAGTAAACCTTCTCCTGAATTGGAGTATGGGCCTCACCCTATCCGGAGTGACATACAGGAAATCAGTATCGACCTCTGCCAAAAAATCCTTATTCAATTGGATGTCCAATACTTGCCATCCCTCCAAAAAGATTCCAGTTCGGGGGAGAAAAAAAGAGAGTTTTGGGGTCTGAAAACTCAAAACATGGTTGGCATGAATCACGGCATTTTCTTCGGGCACCCAATCTTGCGGCATCCCAGAGGGCACATCTACCGATAAAATAAAAGCATTCGCCGCATTTAAACTTTCAACCAGCTTTTGTATCCAAGCATCCATAGGACGATTGTATCCAATACCAAAAATGGCATCGATAATAATATCATCCGGTCCAATTTCTGGGTGAGCCGATGTAGCATTGAGAAACTCTGGCCAGAGTTTTCGTTCTTTTAATCGGGCCATGTTCTTCAAGAAGTCATCAGACCTCTTTTCGCTAAAGTTGACCACGTAAACCGCAACGTTGAAATCTGCTTCGTGCAGCATCCGCGCCAAGGCAATGCCATCGCCTCCATTGTTGCCAACTCCACAAAAAATTCTGAAAACATTGGGCGCGCCCTTCAGTCGTTGGTTAATCCAGTCAAAAATGCCGTGGGCCGCCCGCTCCATCAAAATATCGCTGTCGACGCCCTCCTTTTCAATTGTGAATTTATCAGCTTGATGTATCTGTGCAGCAGTTAAAATTTTCATTTTCCAACAAAACCTTTACAAAACTGAGGATTACTTAAAAATTTATGCGTCATTTGAGGAAGCTCTCAAAAATACTACTTTTACCCTGTAAAAATCAGTGTCTTATCGGCACGCTGAATTATGAAAGCAATTTACACTTACTTCACTACCACTACTACCACCCCTTTGGGGTAAGCTATTCATTATTTCCGTCGATTCTTTATACACTGTATTTTTATTCTAAACCTAAAATCCAATGAAGGTTCTAAAATTTGGTGGCACTTCGGTCGCCAATTCCGAAAACATACGCAAAGTTAAATCCATACTCAACGAAACTACCGAAACCAAGCAGGTAGTGGTTGTATCCGCTTTTGGCGGCGTTACGGATATGCTTTTATCCGCCAGCGAGATGGCATCAAAACGGGATGAGGGATACACCCAAACCCTGGCGGATATTGAGGAACGCCATCTCAAAACCATAAAAGAACTGTTGCCCGTTACCAAGCAAAGTTCAGTGCTAAGTCAAGTAAAAAGTCAGCTAAACGTATTGGAGACCTTACTCGAAGGTGCCTTTTTGATTGGAGAACTAACCCCAAGATTATCAGACCGAATTGTAGGGTATGGGGAATTGCTTTCCAGTTACATCATTTCAGAATTCTTAAAAGAAGAGGGGCTGTCCTCTGTTTTTAAAGATAGCCGGGAACTAATTGTTACCGATGCCTCTTTCGGAAATGCCCAAGTTGATTTTGCTGCCACGGGTCAAAGATGCCGAGATTATTTTTCCAGTGTAGCGAACGATGTTGTAATCCTACCGGGTTTTATTGCTGCGAGCAAAACCGGGGACTACACTACATTGGGAAGAGGCGGTTCTGATTTTACGGCAGCCATTGTTGCAGGTTCCATTGATGCCGAAAGTCTTGAAATTTGGACGGATGTCAGTGGTATGTACACCGCTAACCCGAAATGGGTAAAACAAGCAAAATACATTCCCAACATTAGCTATGAAGAAGCTATGGAGCTGTCGCATTTCGGGGCAAAGGTTTTATACCCGCCTACGATTCAGCCGGTACTTCAAAAAAATATTCCTATTTGGATAAAAAATACCTTTTCCCCTGAAGACCCCGGCACATTAATATCGGAAAATCACAATGGCACCCAAAACACAGTGCGAGGGATTAGCCACGTAGGCGACATCGCTTTGGTTTCGCTAGAGGGTCCAGGGATGATAGGCATACCCGGCATTTCGAAGCGATTTTTCGAAACCCTTTCGATGAATGAAGTAAGCGTAGTGCTCATTACCCAAGCGTCATCCGAACATTCGATTTGTGTAGGTATCGCTGAAAAGGATATCGAAAAAGTTGTGGACGCGGTACATGAAACCTTCGAATATGAGATGTCCACCCACAAAATCAAGGCCCTTCAAATCGAAAAAGATTTGGCCATTGTCGCCCTTGTGGGAGATAATATGAAAAGTCATCAAGGCCTTAGCGGACAAATGTTTAGCACCTTGGGGAAAAACAATGTGAACATTCGCGCGATTGCGCAAGGCGCCTCCGAACGGAATATCTCTGCGGTGATTCAAAAGGATGATGTGAAGAAGGCGCTAAACGCCTTGCACGAAGTATTTTTTGAAGAAAATATAAAGCAGATTAATCTTTTTGTCATGGGTGTTGGCAATGTGGGTGGAAAGTTGTTGAAACAACTGCATCAACAAAAAGTCTTTCTAAAAGATGAGTTGCAACTCAACATTCGTGTTATTGGATTGAGCAACTCACGAACCATGCAGTTCAATGATGAAGGGATTGATTTGAAGAATTGGGAAAGTGCTTTGGCCAATGGAGACAAAGCAGACCCACAGGAATTTCTTCAACGCATTTTAAGCTTAAACTTGCGCAACAGCGTTTTTGTCGACAATACCGCAAGCGAAACCATTTCAAAAACCTACGCCGATTTCTTGCGGAACAGTATTGCGATAGTCACGTGCAACAAGATTGCATGCGCTTCTGAATACAACAACTACAAACAGCTGAAGAGTTTGTCGAAGCAGTATCAAGTACCCCTACTTTTTGAGACCAACGTAGGTGCCGGATTGCCGATTATAGATACCCTAAAAAACCTAATCGCCTCAGGCGACCGCATTCTTAAAATCCAAGCAGTATTGTCAGGGAGTCTGAATTTTGTGTTCAACACATTCAATACCGATACGACCTTTCATGACGTGGTAAAGCAAGCTCAGGAAGAAGGTTACACCGAACCCGACCCAACCATCGATTTGAGTGGTATTGATGTGATGCGAAAAATTCTGATTTTGGTTCGGGAGAGTGGTTTGAAATTGGATTTAGAAGATATTGAGAATTCAGCCTTCCTCCCAGAAGAAAGTCTACAAGCAGAATCTACGGAAGCCTTTTTTGAAACCTTGAAAACGAATGAATCGCATTTTCAAAAGCTCTTTAAAGCAGCCGCTGACCAAAACTCCCGATTGAAATATGTCGCGCAATTTGATGACGGTAAAGCAAGCGTAGGGCTTCAGCACATTCCGGAAGGGCACGATTTTTATAACTTGGAAGGTAGCGATAACATTGTCCTCTTCTACACAGAGCGTTATCCCAAACAACCATTAATCATAAAAGGAGCTGGTGCTGGGGCAGAGGTAACGGCATCTGGTATTTTTGCGGATATTATTCGAATTGGAAACTTTTAATATGGAAAGCATTAAAGTTTTTTGTCCCGCTACCATCGCAAACATTTCGTGCGGATTCGATGTCCTCGGAGCAGCCTTGGATACCGTAGGTGATGAAATGATTGTGACGAAAACCGCTGAAAAAGGAATTCGCATCACTAAAATTGTCGGACAAGACCTTCCTTTGGAAACCGAAAAAAATGTCGCAGGAGTAGCAGGATTGGCTTTGATGGCGCAAGCCAAATACGACGGAGGTTTCGATATTGAAATCCATAAAAACATCAAGCCTGGAAGTGGCATTGGAAGTAGTGCAGCAAGTTCAGCCGGAGCCGTTTGGGCAATGAATGCCCTTTTGGGAAAGCCCTTTTCACCATCTGAATTGGTTGGGTTTGCCATGCAAGGTGAAAAAGTTGCCAGCCAAGTGGCGCACGCCGATAACGTAGCTCCTGCCCTTTTTGGTGGATTCACTTTAGTAAGAAGCTACAAACCTTTGGATATTGTTCCCTTACCCACGCCAGAAGAACTTTATGCCACGGTGATTCATCCACAAATCGAAGTAAAAACCTCAGATTCCCGAAATATTCTCAAAACCAAAATCACCTTAAAGGACGGTATTCAGCAATGGGGCAACCTTGGTGGCCTGGTGGCCGGTTTGTTTCGAAATGATTATGAGTTGATCGGCCGTTCATTGCAAGACATCATTGTGGAACCCATACGCTCTATTTTGATTCCTGCTTTCGAAGACATTAAAATTACGGCAATGCAAGTAGGTGCATTAGGCTGCGGTATCTCGGGCTCCGGACCCTCTGTTTTTGCTTTAAGTAAAGGCAAAGCCAATGCGGAACGCGTCGCGGAACAAATGAAAAAAGTATACCAACCCCTGGATATTGATTTTGATATTCATATCTCTTCCATCAACCAACAAGGCATAAAAATAATATCCTGACCATGCAGTTCTACAGTCTTGGTAATCCTGAATACAGAACTTCCTTTAAGCAGGCAGTAATTGCAGGCATCGCCCCTGACCGGAGTTTGTTTTTCCCGGAATACATACCTGAGTTTCCCAAAGGCTTTTTTGACAAAATATCCGAACGAGATACCATAGAGATTGCTTTCGAAGGCATCAAGGATTTTGTGGGAGATGAAATTCCGAAAGGAAAACTGAAGGCAATTCTAGAGCAAGTCTTGGACTTTGATTTCCCTTTGGTTTCCATTGAAGAAAATGTAAGCACCCTTGAGCTTTTTCATGGCCCCACCATGGCTTTCAAAGATGTTGGTGCACGCTTTATGGCCAATTGTCTCGGGTATTTTTCCGAAGGAGAGCAGCAAGAAGTTACTGTACTGGTAGCGACTTCAGGTGATACTGGCGGTGCTGTAGCGAATGGTTTTCTTGGTGTTGAAGGCGTGAACGTTGTGATTTTGTATCCCAGCGGTAAAGTCAGTGAAATTCAGGAAAAACAACTGACCACCCTTGGTCAGAATATTACGGCCTTGGAAATTTCGGGCACTTTTGACGATTGCCAGCATATGGTGAAAACTGCTTTTTTGGATACGACAATCACCCAAAAACGAAAGCTTACCTCTGCCAATAGCATCAACGTGGCTCGATGGCTCCCACAAATGTTCTATTACCTCATCGCTTGCCAAAAATTTCAGGGTAATTTGGAAGATATCGTTTTTTCCGTTCCTTCAGGAAATTTTGGAAACATTTGCGCAGGCATGGTCGCCCAACGCATGGGGATGCCCGTAAAGCATTTCATCGCAGCCACGAATGTGAATGATGTGGTACCCAGGTTTATGAAAAATAATAAGTATGAGCCTAAAACCTCCATACCCACAATTTCGAATGCGATGGACGTTGGTGACCCTAGCAATTTTGTCCGTATTCAAAAATTGTATCAAAACGATTTTGAGCTGCTTTCAGAACATCTCTCCAGCTACACTTTTACGGATGAAGTCACCCGAAAGGCGATGAAACATCTATATATCAACGAAAACTATATAGCCGACCCACATGGAGCTGTTGGGTATTTAGGGATACAATCCTTCAGAGAAAAACACCCGGAAAAACACGGCATCTTTCTGGAGACTGCTCATCCGGTAAAGTTTCTTGATGTTGTCCAAGACACCCTAAATATCGAACCAGAGGTGCCCAAACAAATTGCGAATATCCTACATAAGCCCAAACATGCAATTCCGGTATCAAATTATGAAGGATTGAAAGCTTTCTTAATGGAAAACTAAAGTTTAGGAATTGTCAATAGGCTGTTCAAAATAATAGCTGAATTCCCTTCTTCGCCTCTGGGAAATCCGATAAATTTGCCGGATAAATTCACAGCATGAAACAAACTGCGCTATCTGAAGTCCATAAAGCCTTAGGCGCCAAGATGGTCCCTTTTGCTGGATTCGAAATGCCCGTATCCTATGAAGGCGTAAACGCTGAACATGAAACCGTTCGAGAAGCGGTTGGTGTTTTTGATGTTTCGCACATGGGAGAATTTTTGGTGGAAGGACCTCAAGCCTTGGCTCTTTTACAAAAAGTCACATCGAATGATGTTTCGAAACTGACCGTAGGTAAAGCCCAGTATAGTTGTTTCCCCAATGAAACAGGTGGCGTTGTTGACGACCTCATTGTATATAAAATTAAAGAAGAAACCTATCTCTTGGTTGTGAATGCATCCAACATCGATAAAGATTGGGCACATATTTCCAAATACAACAAACACTTTGGAGCAAACCTCCGCAATGTTTCTGACGATTATTCTCTTTTGGCCATTCAAGGGCCAAAGGCCGTCGAAGCCATGCAATCCCTTTCCTCCCTGGATTTGTCCGAAATCAAATTCTACAATTTTGTGGTGGGTGATTTTGCGGGCATCCCGCATGTGATTATTTCAGCTACGGGGTATACCGGTTCAGGCGGGTTTGAAATCTATTGCAAAAACAGCGAAGTGGAACAAGTATGGAACAAAGTGCTTGAAGCCGGCGCGGATTTTGGCATCAAACCTATTGGCCTTGCTGCGAGGGATACCCTGCGTTTAGAAATGGGCTATTGCTTATATGGCAATGATATTGATGATACTACTTCCCCTATTGAAGCTGGATTAGGTTGGATTACCAAGTTCACCAAAGAATTTGTAAATCACGAAGCGTTAGCGCAGCAAAAAGCTGACGGGCCCAAACAAAAATTGATAGCCTTCCAAATTGAAGAACGTGGTATTCCCAGAAAAGACTATTCTATTTTGGATATGGAAGGCAATGAAATCGGAAGGGTTACTTCTGGTACGATGTCACCTTCGCTTTCTAAAGGAATCGGACTTGGGTACGTTACTGTGGAAAACGCTAAAGTGGGCTCCGAAATCCAAATCCAAATCCGGAAGAATACCGTACCCGCTTCTGTGGTCAAACTCCCTTTTTATAAACCCAGCGAGTCGTAAACTTAGTGCAACAAACGAAGAAGAGAATCCTTATTCTGGGCGGAAGCGGTTTTATCGGAAACGCCATTTACAAAGAACTGTGTTCGTACTTTGACACCTATGGCACCTATTGCAGTAATCCGTTGTTTCGGGAAAACCAGCAGTTTTTTCGATACGATTTACGTGAAGATGATATTTTTAGGGTGCTAGAACAGGTTCGGCCGCATTATATTATTTCTGCGCTTCGAGGGGAGTTTAGTGCCCAAGTAATGGCCCATCAACACATACTTGAGTATATAACCCGACGCAAAAATTGCAAACTATACTTTATTTCTTCGGCGAATGTCTTTGACGCGTATAGCAAGTATCCATCCTATGAAATGGACAAAACCCTATCGGAAAGTATCTATGGTCGGTTGAAAATCAAGATTGAGAACATGATGATGCGGTTGCCTAAAGAGCGAACTGCCATTTTACGGGTTCCCATGGTTTTCGGAAATACTTCGCCGCGCATCAAGGACATCAAAACCCAACTTGAGCAAGACGAACCTATTGAGGTGTTTCCCAACCTTATCATCAACGTGACCAATGATGACCGTTTGACCCAACAAATCCATTACCTCATCAATCGAGATAAATCAGGCATCTATCATTTGGGCAGCGTGGATTTGGTTCAACATGAAGAATTCATCAAAGAAGTTATCAAGCGTCTGGGGAACTTTCACCCTGTTTTAAAACGGGTTTTCACCACCAATGAGGACCGCTATTTGGCCGCCTTGCCCAAGGAAAATGTTTTACCCAAAAATCTGAGAATTCAATATCAGGATATTATTGACCACCATCTTACCGTGGAGTAGCGATTTGGTTTTTTACTATGCATGGATTCGGTACCTTTAAAGAAAACCACCATGGAAAAATTGAACACTTCAGAAATAGAAACCCAACTCAACGCACTTGACGGCTGGAGTTACGATAGCGAAAGTATCCACAAGACGTATACTTTTAGTGACTTTAAAGCGGCTTTTTCGGTAATGACCCGAATCGCCTTTGAATGTGAGGCCATGAACCATCATCCAAATTGGGAGAATGTATACAATCGTCTTACTATTCACCTCAACACACATGATGCAGGGGGAGTTACAGCATTGGATTTTGAGTTAGCAAAAAGAATTGAGTCGATTGTAATTGTGAAATAAAATTTTGTTTATGGTTAAAACCGCCATCCGAAGTTTAAACCTCCTCGTAGTTGGACATCGTTGTCAAAATCCTCTGGATTTCCATCAATTCCGAGGTTTCTCCCTAATCCCAACCCTATGTCTACCAAAAAACCATTCTGGCTTACCCATTTTCCACCTATACCAACACCAATAGCTGTCTCGAAATAACTATTCTTTACGTCCATATCGGCGATTGGGTCAAATGCTATTCCATCATAAGTGAAAAATTTCAAAAAACCTTCGGCATAAAATCCTTTAGCCCCAAAATCTTCCTTGGAAAAAAAATACTGTCTGTAGTATGGGGTCAAAGAAAAGCTCTCAAACTCAGAATAATCTATCAAATCTTCGTCATCATCAAAAGATATAAAGACATCCAACCCTATTCCTGAAAACCTCCCCAAAACATATTCATATCTAGGACTAAATGCGGGTATTCCGAGGGCAGCAGCGACGTCAAGGCTAAGTTCATTTCGTTTAGCCGTTGCGAATTTTTCCATTCGCTTTTCGGAATCAGTAGGTTCCTCTTGGGCATTAATACTGAAACCTGACAGAAGAACAATGAGTAGGAAGAGTAGGTTTTTCATTGGAGTTTTATGGTTAGTTATTCAATTCTAAAAATAGGATACCTCACCGTCATAACAAACCGAATTCCCTTCTTAATTCGTACATCATCCGCATTTTTTTACATTTGTTTCCATAATCATCAAAATCAGAAATGGGAAGAGCATTCGAATTTAGGAAAGCCCGTAAAATGAAACGTTGGGCCGCAATGTCCAAGGCTTTTACACGCATAGGCAAGGAAATTGTCATAGCGGTAAAGGACGGCGGCCCTGACCCGGATTCCAACTCCAAACTACGTGCGGTCATTCAGAATGCCAAGGCAGTGAACATGCCCAAGGACAATATCGAGCGTGCCATCAAACGGGCATCTGACAAAAACCTCGGTGATTTTAAAGAAATCCTTTTTGAAGGGTATGGACCACACGGAATCGCTGTTTTGATTGAAACTGCCACCGATAACAATACCCGAACCGTAGCCAACATCCGTAGTTATTTCAACAAATGCAACGGCAGTTTGGGTACCTCAGGCTCTGTTGAATTCATGTTTGACCATACGTGTAATTTCCGAATCAATGCCGAAGGGGTAGACCCCGAAGAGTTGGAACTGGAAATGATTGACTATGGCGCCGAAGAGGTTTTTGTAGACGATGATGGCATTTTGATTTATGCCCCTTTCGAAAACTTCGGAGCCATTCAAAAAGAATTAGAAGCTAGAGATTTCGAAATTTTGTCCTCTGGTTTTGAACGCATTCCTCAAGTAACCAAAACGCTGAACGAAGAACAAATTGCTGATATCGAAAAGCTATTGGAAAAAATTGAGGAAGACGATGATGTTCAGAATGTGTACCACACCATGCAGGAATAAACGATCATCGCCTATTCCTACAACGAATTATCTTTGGATTACAATGGGTTTCTGAAAACTATCGCCATTTTCATCTTGCGCAATTACAAAATACATCCCAGGTGGTAGGTCTGAAACGTCGTATTCGGATGAGTTACTTCCAGTGGCTTCTTCGGATACCTTAACCAGCTTTCCTTGAACATCATAAATAAATACTTGTGATAGTTCTTTCGGTGTTTCGAAAGTCAATCTAAATACATTTTGGCTAGGGTTAGGGTACACTACCATACTGTTGGATGCCTCAGAGGAACCGATTTTAACAACCGATAAGTTATCATAGTAGGCTGTTCCCGCTATATCTCGGTCTGCATAGTTGCTAAACAACCAAATATCCAAAGTAGCGGCATCTGCTGGTATGGTTACCGTCCCACTAAATCGACTCCAATCTTCACCAAAATTGCTCCAAATGAGGGAACTGTTTGGTATGTTATCCACATTTACCTCCATTCGGGCATTACCTGTTCCATCCTTTCCATCGACACCAATCTCCAATTGGTCCCCAGCTTGCAGTCCTTGTGCGGCAAGGTCAATTGTGATTCGATAACGACCCCAAGGTTGTGCGGTATCCACATTGGTCACCCCAATCGCACATTCGCTTTCATTAGTCTCTTCGGAAGTGCCCTCTACCTCATCGACGCCACTTTCCAATGTTCCGGCTGGAAGAATTATATCCAAAGACTCATTAGCTAAGTAATCCGGACATTCATCAATGATATCATCAACTTTAACAATGGATAAATTATCGTAGTAAGCAGTTCCCTGAGAGTTTCGGTCGGCATAGTTGCTAAATAACCAAATATCTAGCGTAGAGGCTCCTACTGGCACCGTGACCGTGCTACTATACCGACTCCAATCTGACCCAAAGTTACTCCATGCCAAAGAACTGTTTGGCACATTATCCACATTCACTTCCATTCTAGCATTACCTGTTCCATCCTTGCCGTCGATGCCAATCTCTAGACGGTCGCCGGCTTGTAATCCCTGAGCGAGTAGGTCTAGGGAAATACGATAACGACCCCAAGGTTGTCCAACATCTACGTTGGTAACACCAATAGCACATTCACTGCCACTGGTTTCCTCTGAGGTTCCCTTCACTTCATCCACACCGCTTTCCAATGTCCCAGAAGGCAAAATTATATCTGCTGATTCGTTCGCCAAATCATCTGGACAATCATTAATGATATCATCCACTTTTATAATCGATAAATTATCATAATATGCAGTTCCGGCAGAAGTACGGTCCGCGTAGTTACTAAATAGCCAAATATCTAATGTGTTGGCACCTTCGGGAACAGTAACTGTGCTGTCAAAGCGACTCCAATCCGACCCAAAGTTGCTCCATACCAAAGAGCTGTTCGGTACATTATCAACGTTTATTTCAATTCGTGCATTTCCCGTTCCATCCTTGCCATCAATTCCGATTTCCAATTGGTCGCCAGCCTGTAGTCCCTGAGCCAAAAGGTCCAATGAAATACGATAACGGCCCCAAGGTTGTCCAACATCTACGTTGGTAACACCAATCGCACATTCGCTTCCATTGGTCTCGGAAGAGGTGCCCATGACCTCATCCACACCACTTTCCAAGGTGCCCATTGGAAGTACGATATCGGATGATTCATTAGATAAATCATCTGGACAAGCTTCCGTAAATGCCGATACGGTTACACTGGTTTCACAAGTGGCCATATTACCGTTGGCATCGGTAACCGTCAAAACAATTGTATTTAACCCTAAATCTTCGGTAGTAAAGTCAGTTTTACTGAGACTTAAAGTAACTTCGCTACACTCATCAGAAGAACCACCATCTACATTCTCTGGAAGCAAAACACCGTTTCCTTCTTCATCCAAAAACAGTTCAAAAGGTGAACAAATCGCTACCGGTGGGTTGGTTTCAGGACCTGCGTCAGTGATAATCCATCCATAATCGTCTATTAAGGTTTGTCTGGCGTCAGCAGCACAATAAAAATTAGTAGAGGCTCCTAGTTCAACATCATTGTTCAAATTAGGCAGTTGACTCCATGCTGTCAATAGTTTGTCATAGTTTTCATCGCTTAGTCCACTATTAGCAAAGGTATTTCTCATACTTTCTACTTTGCTAACATCCCAACCAGACAAGTCCTGATTAAAGCTTGTAGCACCCTCGAACATACTTTGAAAATTGGTAATACCACTTACATTCCAATTACTTATATCTTGATTAAAGGAAGTAGCTTCTCTGAAGATGCCAGAAAGGCTTGTAACATTTGAAACGTCCCAATCGTTGATGGAGGCATTAAACTTTAAAGCAGGGCATTTAAAAAACATACTAGCCATCAAATCCAAATTTCTAAAATCAGGAATGTCAGTGGCAGTTACATCCAAATTAGAACAACCCGAAAAAGCTACAAAAAGAGACCTCCACTTAATACTTCCCCAGTTTTTTACCTCCAAAATTTTTAGCTCATCCCCTGGCTCACTATTCGTAAAGCCCCCCGCAAAGTTGATTCCTGGAAATACTCCGGTTATCGATACCTCGTAAGTGCCCGGCACTTCATACGTATGTGTTATTGAACCACTTAGACCACTATCCTGCGTTCCATCACCCCAATCTACATTGTAATTATATGGAAAGGGTCCCGATAGCATAGGAATGGTTATCTGATTATCTGCGGAAGCACCAGGATTATCTGTTTTCCAAACCGTTACGAAGGGGCGTTCATTTTCTAAAATGTCAAGCTCAGTTTTTGACATCGTCCAAATACCCGAGCTTGTATGCGCATAAATGAAGTTATCATCAAAAAATATTCCTGGTAGAGAAGCAAAATCGTTACTGATGAAAGGTAGCCAGTTGTTACGACTTTTGGTTGTGGCATAGATCCCTCCTTTCGACAAACTTGTCACATACAATCTTTCTCCATCAATTTCGAGCTTGAAAGCATTATCCTGCAAATTGTTAAAACTACTCCAACCTCCAGTTTCATCATCTCGAAAAAATACGCCGTTAGATGTTGTAATATAGATACCGTTATGGGCTAGTTGGATATCGTATGCGTACAATTGAGGACTGTTCAAATCCCGTAATTCCTGAGTAATTTCAACCGACTGCCACGTTTCGCCATAATCATAAGATTCATAAATCAACTGATCATTGGTAATTAACACCGCTCTATCATTTGAAAGCTTGGCGTCTAGCAAGTTTTTATCCGTCAAATCACCGGTTAGGGGCCTTTCTTCCCAAGTAATTCCACCATCGAAAGACCAAAAAGTGGAGTTGTAGGTAGAAGCCAAAAAGACATTATTGTCCTGTCCGAAATAATTCGTTCCGGAGCCCAGCTCTACTTCCAACTTCCAATTTCCAGCGTTCAGAAAATCGTAAGAGTAAAGTGTTTGACCTGTTGAAACGATAACCCTACCACCAACAACCTCTACATCTCTAATATCTAACTGATTGTTTTCTGGAAACTGCCCTAAAACACTGCTCCATGCGTTCTCGGCAGGATTATAGATTCTTAGCCCACTTGAAGTACCGGCTAGAAGTTGGTCTTGATATGACCCCATGTCATTCACCAATAGCCCATTTAGACCTGTATTTTTATTCATCCATTGACTAGAATTCGCTTCTCTGACTAAAATACCTTTGGAAGTGGCTAATATGGTTTTTCCATTCACTTCTTCAATATCCCAAACTGTACCGATGAAATCAGGTAACTCTTCTAGTTGCCAATCGTATTGTGGATTACTGCCGATGTAGTACTTACTGAAGGTGGGTAAAAATATGTTTTCTCCTATCTTACCCATTCTTTGTATAAAATCACCTTCAAAAACTATTTCCCAATCATCAAGATTTCCAGAAGCTACCTGGACTGTATGATCAATTGTAATATAGAGACCTGATACGTCACCTAACATACTATTTATTCCATAACTTTGAATTTCAGGAACATTTATTTCTAACCAAGTCTGCCCATTATCTGAAGATTCAAATAGTTTGTCGTTTCCTCCAGCGTATATTTTGCTATTGTATTTGGCTAAAGCTGAAATAAAAGCATTTCCAATTCCACCTCCCAATTCTGTCCATGTTTCTCCCGAATTGTTTGAGACCGAAATTCCGCTTGTATTTCTATATGCTATATAAATGTTATCACCGTCAACCAAGATGGAACCATAGTTGCCAAAAACATTTAAACTATTCCAGGACTGACCTAAATTTTGGGAAGTCAATATTCCCAGAGATTGAACAGAAGCATATAACACTCCATTATATTCCTTTAGCGCCAAAATACTTTTATCAATTGTGAGAAGTGGGGTTATGACTTGTTCCCAAGTCTCACCGGAATCCACAGATTGGTAAAGTTTATTGGAGGCATTTACAAATATTACTCCATCTAAGATTACCATCTCCTCCACATTAGCTCCATAAGGCCCATCAAGTTGCGTCCATTGTTGTGCGTTTAAAAAAGTGGAAATGAATAAAAGACAAAAGAAAGTAAAGCGTGCAGTCATTGTTGGGGGTTATTTCGTTAGCCCCACGAAAGTAAATCACCGAGTAAGGCGTATTGTCTTTTTTCGACTAAATGAAAGTTTTTTCGGTAAACCAGAGTAGAAAATTAGCTTTCAACATTACTACTCGCAAACTATGTTTACTTTAGTGTAATACCAATTTTAATGGCCTGCATCATGAAACCTAAAACTTCTTTGATTTTCACGGTATTTATCTGTTTTTTCTGCTCTGGATTCCTTTTTGCGCAAGACATGAACCCTGAACGTTTGGCTGAAATCATCAAACAAGAAGCCGATACTATCAAGGTTGAAAATAACACCATAGAGTTCAAATTCAATGACGCACTGTTGATTTGCATTCATGATGAAAATGCCAATCGTATGCGAATTATTGCCCCTATTGTTCGTAAGGAACAGATGGATGAAGAAGAGATTTTGAATGTATTGGTAGCGAATTTCCATTCGGTTTTAGATGTGAAATATGCCCTGAGTGATGAAATTTTATGGTCGGTTTTTGCACATCCTTTGCAGCAGTTGTCAGAAGCGCAGGTAGTAGATGCCATTCAACAGGTGTATGCGGCGGCCATAACTTTTGGCGGTTCATACTCCAGTACGAACCTGGTTTTCCCTGGAAACACCAAAAAGGTGGAAAAACCCAAACCAAAATCCCTAAAGAAGACCTAGTAGCTGTATTCGGGTACTCTTCCTTTCACGCCTTCGAAAAAGGCATCTATGGTTTCGAAGTCTTTTTGCATATCTTCTGTAGGCCAAAAAGCATCTGAAAACTTGACTTCTTTTTTCCCAAAGTCAAACGCTACCAAAACAATAGGAACATTTGCTTTTTTTGCGATGTAATAAAACCCAGTTTTGAGTTTTTCTACTTTCTTACGGGTTCCTTCTGGCGCCAAAGCAAAACGGAAAACCTTCTTGTTCTGAAAAACTTCTACTACGCTATCCACGGTATTGGTGTTTTTGGAACGGTCTACCGGAGTACCACCAGTCCAGCGTAAGAACCATCCAAAAGGACCATCAAACAGGCTTTTTTTACCAATGTAATTGATTTCAATCCCCAATATGCTTCGGACAATCAATCCCAAAAAGAAGTCGAGCCAATGCGTATGAGGCACCACCGCCACCACACATTGGTCCACACCTGGAAATTCACCATTGAACCGCCAACGCATGACCTTGAAATATAAAAACTTGGAAAAACTTCTCATAAGGGTATACCCGTCGGGCTAGATTCTCTCAAAGAGCTTAAGCAAGCGCTCGGGACACATTTCGTTTTCCCAATCCGGACCTAAGGCATTCTCCCAAAGTGGTTTCATGCCCAACGATACTTGAACCAAGGTATCCAGTTCATCCGTTGCCAAATTTGTACACAATCCAGCGGGTAGCTCAATTTTGTGCTTTGCCAACATCTCTTGAAAAAGGGCAACACCTTTTGGATAGAATTCTTCCAAATGTTGAAACACCAAACAATTCCCTATTCCGTGCCTAGTTCCCAAAAGATAGGAAAGTCCGTAGCTCATCGCATGCGCTACACCTACCTGCGAATAGGCAATACTCATACCGCCATGCCAAGAGGCCATCATCAATTTATCTTGCGCTTCTTCAGGAGACAAATCCCCCAAAAACACTTCTTTGCAAAGAGCAAGGGCTTTTTCTCCATAGCTCTGACTAAAAGCATTCAAATAGGTGCCTTCTAAAGACTCAATGCAGTGAATAAAGCAATCCATTCCCGTATAAAACCATTGCTCTTTCGGGACGGTCTCCGTCAATTTTGGGTCTAAAATCACCTGGTCAAAAGTGGTATAATCTGAATTGATACCAAGCTTTTTGTCAGGCCCCAACAGTACCGTGGTGCGCGATACTTCGGCTCCGGTTCCACTGATGGTAGGAATGCCTACATGATACAAGGAAGGTTCTTTCACCAAATCCCAGCCCTGATAGATTTCGGCTTTGCCTGGGTTGGACAACATTATGGAAACCGCTTTGGCCAAGTCCAATACCGTTCCGCCACCAATACCAATGATTCCTGAAGGAAGGTTTTCGTGTTGCTTACGAAGATATTCTACTAGTTGGTCCACTTGGTTGGTCTTCGGTTCCTGTTCTGCGGAGATAAAGAGCACTTCGTCATCATACCGCAATGGAATCTGCTCTGGTAAATACTTCCCTTCAAACCAATCATCCACCAGAAAAATGAAGGGCGCTTTGTTGCTTTTCCGCTGCTTGGACAATATTTCATCCAATGCATAAAAACTTCCCCGCCCAAAAACCACTCTGGGCACCATGGGAAAGTTCTTAAACTTCATCTGCGTTTTTATTTTTTGGTTTTCCTTTATCAAACTACATCCTCCTTCCTTTATAGATACGTCAAAATATCTTGAATTCTATTTAGTGTTATATGACCGTTGATTTCCACCTCATTGGAAACTAATTCGTGGGCCCAAGTGGTATGAAATGGCACATGGACGGCTTTCCCTCCCAAATTCAAAATTGGAATCACATCTGATTTCAGTGAATTTCCTATCATTAAAAACTCTGACGTGGAAATGTTGAGATGGTTTAACAAGTTGGCATAATTGTGCTCCTTTTTATCACTCAATACCTCTACGTGACTGAAATATTTTGACAAACCTGATTTTTCCAACTTCCTTTCTTGGTCCAACAAATCGCCTTTCGTCAAAACGATTAGTCGATACTTTCCCTTTAAGGCTTCCAATACCTCCACTACTCCATCGAGCAGTTCTACCGGTTTTGCTATCATGTCCTTCCCCAACGCCAAAATCTCCCACAATACATTGGGTGAAACTTTGTTTTGGGACAAATCCAAAGCGGATTCAATCATGGAGAGCATAAATCCTTTTATACCATAACCATATAGCGATAAATTGTCCATCTCCATCTTGAACAACTCTTGGTCTATTTTGTTTTTGGTTTCATACCTTTCCAAAAGCTCTGCAAACCGTTCTTCCACCTCGCGAAAATAGGTTTCGTTCACCCAAAGGGTATCATCGGCATCAAAGCCAACCACTTTTATGTTTTCGAAATCTATTTCCATGCTTTTCTCGCCTTTGCCAGGTCTTCGGGAGTGTCAATTTCAATTCCCGTAACCGCGGTTTCGACCATTTTAATCTTTTTTCCGTATTCCAAAAAACGAATGGCCTCAATTTTTTCTTTGGCTTCCAAGGGTTTCATGGGTAATCGTTGAAAATCCATCAAAGCTCTTTTCCGAAACGCGTATATGCCCTTGTGTTTAAAATACGGTGCATTCACGGCTTCATCTCTGGGATATGGGATGGGTGAACGTGAAAAATACAGCGCAAAACTTTCATGGTCCACGATGACTTTGACGGTATTGGGATTCTCGATTTCATCCCAATTTTGAATCGGAGTCATCAAGGAGGCCAAATCAATTTCCTGTTTGGCATCTTCATGAAAAACTTGAATGACCTTGGCCAAACTTTCCTTTTCGATAAAGGGTTCATCCCCCTGTACATTGACGATGATATCCACATCCAT
Organism: Bacteroidota bacterium; assembly: GCA_039820925.1. Taxonomy (GTDB): domain Bacteria; phylum Bacteroidota; class Bacteroidia; order Flavobacteriales; family Flavobacteriaceae; genus Flagellimonas. The sequence goes on from JBCBPD010000045.1 coordinate 25,543, forward strand.
ATCTTCAACCGCTTCTGCGATTCGGTCGCTTCCGCTTTCATGCTGCTTTTGGCTCATGATGTATTGCCCTCCAGCTTTTTCAATCGTTTCCGCAATTACTTCACTATCCGTCACCACAAAAACAGCATCGAAAAGCCCAGTCTCCGTGGTTGCTTCCATGGTTCGGACGATAACCGGTTTGCCCTCTAGGTCTTGCATGAGCTTTCCTGGAAAACGAGATGCTTGATAGCGTGCTGGAATCATGGATATTACTTTCACCCTGAATTCTTTTTTCGTGGACGTAGTTTTCGATAAATCCGAAAGGTAATCACCAATATGATTATGACCAATATCGCGGCGATAGGCGGAACGAGTATAGATGCAGTAGAGACCGCCACAGCGGTTCCCGTTTCAACAACCGATACCACAGGATTCGCCAAACCACCCGTTGTTGTGGAAGAAGTTAATCTGCCAGCCGCATTTGCTCCCTTAATAATGGTAGCGGTACCTCCCCCCGCAATAATGGCCAAAGCCCAAGTGGTCACTGGGTCTAAACCTGCAACGGATGACACCATAGCTGCCGTACCCGCAATTCCTGCCAAGGGTATGGCAATACTGTCCAAAAGATTATCGACCCACGGAATAAAATACGCGAAGATTTCAACCAACATGGCAACGCCAAGGGTTATTAAAGCAGGCAAACTACCTATCCAGGCCCATTCGCCGTTGAGTTCCCAAAACCCAGAAAAGGCTGCCAAACTCAAAGCAAACAAGGGTAGAAAAACCCTGAATCCCGCAGAGGCTGCGAGACCGATACCTAAAAAAATACTTATCATGGATTGGGGACCGATATTCATTGCAATCGAAAATACGCCTTTCCTATTCAACAAAAAAATCGTCCTTGAAACCTATCAAATAGAGTTTACTTTGGGAGCGGGTTACCGCGGTATACAACCATCGAAGGTAATCCTTGTCAATACCATTGGGGAGGTAGGGTTGCTCCACAAAAACCGTTTGCCACTGCCCTCCTTGTGATTTATGGCACGTAATGGCATAGGAAAACTTCACCTGAAGCGCATTGAAATATTTGTTGTTTTTGACTCCTAAAAATTGCTTGTATTTTGAAGTTTCGTGTTGATAGTCGGCCAATACTTCTTGATAGAGTCGATTGCCATCCTCATAACTTAAGGAAGGGGTTTCCGCATTAATGGTATCTAGTAGCAATACGGTTTCAAAAGGCATTTGATTCGGATAATCCACCATTTGCACCCGCACCTCCGCAAATGTAAATCCGTACAACTCCTTAATGGCAAAAAGCTCCAGAATTTCAATAATGTCCCCATTGGCCACAAAACCCGCTTCTGAACTGGTTTTTAACCAGAAATAATTGTTCTTGACCACCATCATGTAATCTCCTACGGCAATTTGATTTTCCAAAAAAAGGATGCGTTCGCGGATATTCTGATTGTAGAGATTCGCGCGCTTGTTCGAGCGCACCACGATCACCGTATCTTCTTTGCCATCATTTCGGTAAGCATCTTCAATGGCTTCCAAGATGTCTGGTCCGTTTTGCAGCCGAACCAAATCCGTAAATCCATCCAAATTGAACCGAAACTCATCGTAGAATTCATCTTGTATTTGTGTTCGGAGGTTGGTAGCGTTATGCAGAATCCCAGAATTGTCCGACTGTCGCATTACTTCGTCCAATTCGAGGCAGTCCACCTGTTTATTGTATTGCAACCCCAATTGGTTCTCGTCCAACGCAGGACTCATGGTCAATTTCACCGGAGGCAACTGCGCGGTATCACCTATCAAAATGAGTTTGCAACGATGGCCAGAATACACGTACTGCATTAAATCATCGAGTAGTGATCCGTTTTCAAAAAGTTTGGAATCCGCCGGGGTATCCGAAATCATGGAAGCTTCGTCGACCAAAAAAATGGTGTTGCGATGTTTGTTGGGCGAAAGCACGAACTGCACTCCCCCACCTTTCTGTTTTTTAGGAAAGTAGATTTTCTTGTGTATGGTCAGGGCCTGGGTTTTGGAGTATAAAGACATGACCTTGGCTGCACGTCCGGTGGGTGCCATAAGTACCGAAGCCATTTTCACCTTCCATAAAGAGGAAACCAGTGTTCCTATGATAGTGGTCTTCCCGGTTCCTGCAAAACCCTTTAAAACAAAAAGGCGGTCATTGGATTTATGAAATACAAACTCAGATAATTTCCCCAAGGCCAACTGCTGCTTTAGAGTCAATTCATAAGGGAATTTACCTTCAAGTTCTCCTAAAAATGTGCTGGGTGTTGGCGCCTCCATACGCCTTAAATATAGG
>JBCBPD010000046.1:0-27603 GCA_039820925.1 Bacteroidota bacterium
TCCCAATCATAGGTACCCAAAGGTTTTAGAATTGCTGGACCTTTAAGGGAAAGGGTTAGTTCAACTCCCTTATAGCATAGCAATTCCCTTTTGGTTTTAAAACCAACACCTTGATAAGATTTAAGTGCTGGAACATTGTTTGAAATAACTTCCAGTATAAGTCTTTTTATTCCCTTGCTCACCAAAATGGGTAAGATGAATTCATACATTTTTGTGGTCAGTCTCATTCCCCTTTTGCTAGGAACTACTCCTGTGCCCCCATTGTAGGCGACTTTCTCCCCTTTAATCGTGTCCGACCCATGCAAAATGAAAGCTACGAGTTGCTCATCTTCAAAAACCCCACAAGAAATGGAAAGTTCGGTAGCGTCTGCTTTCATTTTTGTTTCCAACTGTTCGGTGGTCAACTGCAATGGCACCAAATAATCGGAAAATGAAGTATTGAAGACCTTTAAAATTTGTTCAGGGGAAACACCCGATAGCGTTTTGATTTGCATAGAGGGCTTGGTTAGGGTTGTAGTTGGTGGCTAACCCATTCTTCATTCTCTAACAAAAAACACTTTCGATGGTGGAAGCGGGTATCCTTAAATTCCATGAACTCCATTCGATGTGGTTTGATGGCGAAGCCGCCCCAGCTTTTGGGTCGCGGAATAGGCTGGTTTTCCGCAACTTTTTCCAACATCTTTCTTTCCAACGCTGGTAAATCCTCTGTAAGCTGTCCTTGTTCACTAATCACAGATACCGCTTTGGAATGGATATTACGCGCCTTGAAATACTTATCTGCAAGTGCTTCGGAGATACTGCTTGCTTCCCCTTGAATTCTAATTTGACGTTCAGTGCCCGTCCACCAAAAGGTAAGGGCTACCTTATTGTCGGCTGCTATCTCAAGACCTTTTCTGGATTTTAATGGTCCCGTTACGATGAAAGTATTCTCCTTGATTTCCTTTAGGGATACGAATCTAGCATTCGGAAAACCGTCGAGCCCCAAAGTAGACAAACAGACTGCCGAGGGAATATTAGCTTCCGAAATCGCAGATTCTTCATCAAACCATTTTTGAAATAAGGAAATAGGATTGTTCAAACTGTTATAAGTTTTGATTTTGACTGCTGAAAAGACAGACAACTTGGTTATCGTAGAATGAAGTTAGGATTTTAAATCTTCAATAACCGTTTTTAAATTCTCCGATAGATGCTTTTCCAGGTTCAAAAGGTCTGAATTCATGAGTTCAATGATGCCTAAAAAATCTACAAGCTTTGTTGACGAGTTAGTGGCTATCGCCTTATTCAAAATAGAATTGCCAAAGCTGAGGTAACTCTCTTGATACACGTAAACACTTGAAATCTTTTGAATGGATTGGATATCAAATTCTTTGAGAATACCACTGATTTTGGCGCTTTCAAAAGCTACCGCCCGTAATCTTGCGAACTGAAAACCGTTCCAACCTTTTATATTGTTGTGATTGAAATCTTTGTTATCGGCTAAACTGCTGAAACGCTCTTCATCCGTGAGAACAGTATTGACACTATCCATTTGGATTTTAAGTTTCTCGTGATAGTCGATGTGTTCCTCCAATAATTTTTGATTGTATTCCAACTCCTCCAGAATAAGGGTCAACGATTTTTCCTTTTCTTCCTTCGTATTCTGAATCTCGTTCAAATTGCTGAAATAAACCCCGAGGAATACCCCAAAAGCAACAATGATAATCTCTAAAAGGTATTTGACTATGGTCTTGGTGGATAAAGTCATTTTGGTTTGGTAAAGCGATGGTATCCCTAATATTACATAGAATTCTTGGGAATTCTAGCGTTCTCTTGGAGGGATGCGAAGGTTTTTCTCCAGATAAACATTTTCAGTAATGGGTTTGAAAACTTTGTCTGACCGGGGAGGATATTTTTTCAAATACTGCTGGGGTCGCGTAGGCCGTTTTTCAAATCCACCTCCGCAATTGGGACAAACGTTAAGGAGAATTTCTTCCACACAATCCCTACAAAAAGTACAGTCAAATGAGCAAATCATAGCTTCATCACTGCTATTGGGTAAGGGCTTTTCGCAATTTTCGCAGTTTAGTCGTATTTCCATTGTTGCAGTTCGATTAGATTTCCTTCTGGGTCACGAGCGTAGACAAAGGTGATTTCGCCAACGCCTTCCACCTGTTTTTGAGTTATTTCTCCGGCCAAAGTGCCGCCATTTTGCTTTAGGCTTTCAACAATTTCCAGCACGTTTTCTACCTCAAAGGCAATGTGGCCAAACCCTTGATGGTTTGGAAAAGGCATCTCTTGCGTTGTCACGGATTCATATTGGTAGATTTCGAGGGTTGGCCCTTGTTCCCCATACCCGGGTAATCGGAGATGGGCTCCTTCCAAAGCCGCATTTTTCATACCCGTTCCTTTCTCTAGCCAAGAACCGGATTGCTTGCGTATTGGGGGCACTAGTTTGCAATCAAACGTTTGGGTGTAGAAAGTCACTAACTTCCTCCAATCCTTACTGATGATATTGGTATGAGCGAATCGCATGGCCGCTTTAAATGCTTTCCAAATCAGTCAGGGTCCGGTCATTGGTAACGTTTCCGGTGTTGACCGTGGTGTTGGGTTCAAAAAGCATCACGCTGGTATCCTCTTCTGCGAAGGGTTTGTGTACAACGCCTTTGGGAATGATGACAAATTCCCCAGGAAGTACTTCGAGGGTCTTTTCTTCTAATTCCATGTACAGTTTCCCTTCAATAACAAAGAACAATTCGTCTTCATTTTCATGGTGATGCTTTATGAATTCGCCTTTGAACTTGGCTATTTTGACCGCTTGATTATTCAATAATCCAATAATTTTTGGCGACCAATAGTCTTGGATTTGATTCAGTTTTTCCCCGACATTGACTTTTTTGATTTCCATGAATTATACGTTTGCTGTGGGTTGATGTTCAATTTTGAAATTACAGGAGTTGGCGATAAAGCACATTTTATTGGCTTCCTCATGTAGCCTGTTGGCCCTTTCTATCATAGCACTATCCGATACTTTTACCTTTGGATGTAATGTTACCGATGTGAACTTTCCGCCGCCTTTTTCATCTTCTTTCATCGTTGCGGTAGCGTTATCTTCATATGCGGTGACTACCACCTTGTGCACGGAACAAAGGTGTAAGTACCACAGCATGTGACAGGAAGAAATAGAGGAAAGAAACAACTCTTCCGGGTTGTATCTGGTTTTGTCCCCTCGAAAAGAGGGGTCTGAAGAGCCCTCGATAACATGATTTTTACCTTGAATGGTTGTAGTGTGATTTCGGTTGTAAGTGGTATATCCCGCTGTACCTTGGCCTTGATCGCCAATCCATTTGATTTGCGCTTTGTAGTGGTGTTCTTTCATAGGGTTAGGGATTTAGTTTTTCGATGATACGTTCTCCAAAGGATTTCTCTTCTAGATTGGATTCCAAGGTCTCCAGATGTTGCATGATGGCCGTGTCTTCGCTTAAGAGCTCGTAGGTCGCCGCTTTTCCAGCTTCCCAGATTTCAGTGAAGTAGGGGAGGTTTTTCTTCGCTTTTTCGGTGAGGTTGAATACGGTTTTTCTTTTATCCTGCTCATCCTTGTTTTTGGTGAGATAGCCTTTTGCAATCATCTTATCGGTCATCACATGAACGGATTGATGCCGAAACTTGAGTCGTTGCGCAATTTCCATCACCGAGCTGTTTGGAGAAGTATCCAAAATAAAAAGCACCAAATACCAGCTGGGCTCTACATCCATGTCCAACTGTTTGTACATGGCCCGAAGGCTATGGGTCATTTTATCGCTGATACGCTTTAGTCGTGAATCTAAATTGGCGTAGCCCAAATGTCGGATTAAATCGTGGTCCATATCGTTGGATTCATTACAAATATATTAATTACGCAGTTAACTGCGTAATTAAGGAAATAAGTCGTACCAAAATTTGAGAAATGACATCTACTTGGGTTGGGGTAGGGCTAAAAGCGTTGTACAGTTTGTGCTTCGGTATCATAGATGAGCATGCCTTCGGTTTGCGTATCCAATTGTCCAAGCAATTCTCCTTCGCTATTCCAAACAGCGCTTTGGCCATTGCAAACAAAATCGTCACAAATCCCCACGGCATTGCACATTACAATGGGCGTTTGGAACTCTTTCGCAATTGAAGGGAAGTGAAGATACGCTTTGGATGCCCCATGGTCAGCTTTGGCCACGCTCGCAACATATATATGAGCACCATTCGCTTTTGCTTCTACAAAATGCGACCTTTGCAAGGTTTCATAACAAATGCCTAGCGCGATTTCTGTTTCCTTTATGGAAAGTGAGGGTTGATGGAATCCGCTGGTGAAAAAGGGTAGCTCATCTTCATGCAGTATTTTTTTGGAATAGACCAAGCGCTGCTTCTTCGGTTGAAATAACAACATGCTTATATGGATACCTTCGGTACCATGCGTGGGCATTCCCACTCCAATGGCAATCTTTGAAGCTTCGGAAAGTTCCTGAAAAGGGTCGAATAGTTCATCTTCTATGGTGGTGGCCAGTTGCTTGGCAAGTGTAGGTTCATAACCCGTTATGGACAATTCGGGGAACACAATAAAGTCTACCTCATTGTCGGCAGCAAGTTTGATATAATCCAAATGATGTCCAATGTTGTGGGTTACATCTCCTTTTTTGGATTGGATTTGAGCAATGCCAATTTTCATTTTTCACGAGTTACGACGATGCAAAGCACACCTCTTTTCTATTGCGCAAATTTTACTAAGATTTCGTCTAGTTTTGCAATATCCTCCTCATTTTTCACATAATCGTCCAAAGTTGTGTCACCCATGCTTTGAATTCTATATTCGGGGAGTTCCGTCTTGAATTGCAGATAAACGAACGTATCCACCAGTCTTTCTTTTATGCCGTGTGAAAGTTTGTGCTTTTGTACTAGCGAGGATTCCATCCCCATATGGGTAATCTCGTGGACTATGGTGTTGGCTGGGCTCTTGTAGTTCATGAACTGTCCCTTGGCATTGGTGAACAAGGTTACTCTTCCCGTATCGGGGTCGTAGCTACCGCCTGTACCGTACAAAGTAAATACCACAGAATATTGCTCAAAGGTCTTAAAATTCCAATCCCAAGCATCCTTGGTTTTTGCGATGGTATTGATGATTTGTTCGATGAGCTGTTGTTCGCTTTTTACACTTTTAATCGCGAGTTGATAGTCTTTTGGGTTGAAAACCTCAGTTTCCAGAAAATTGTAAATGGTGGCATAGTCTTCATTTCCAAAAGTGCCTTTTTTGGATTTGGCCACAAGCGAGTCGATTAGCTCTCCTTTGGGGAGATTGATACGATAGCCTTGCTTTTCAAAAAACTCAATATCGTTGATGGTTCTCCAAACCGAAGTAGCCTCCAACTCAACGCTGGGCGACATGATTTCAAGCTTGACGGTATTTTGTTGGGAAATCGCCTTAAGACTGAAAAGCCATAAAAAAACGATTACAATTCTCTGGAACGTCTTCGTATTCAAGGTTGTGGTTTTCACTGAAGTCATTTAATTGGTATGCAACCGAAACTACAGCTTTTTACTTGTCCCTTTTGTTAACATCTTTACAATTTTACAAACCCATGTTCTCCCTTAAAAAAGACGGGATTTGAAATAGACAACTTGACCTAATCCAGTTCTTGGTTGATTTTAGTGATGCATTCTGAATACAAGTCTGCTATTTGAGTAGCTGCATTCGCGGACTGCTTGGCCAGAACGATTTTTGCGGATAGCATATTTTCGAACTCATATTCTGATAGGACTTGATAGCTGTCATTGGTAAACGTACTTTTTTTTCCCTCGAAATCCTCGGTGACTGTTGGAATGGCCGAAGTACTATTCATGATTAGAATTCTAGAGTTCAAATAGGGAACGATATTGTTTTGAAGATAATTGGTCGTGAGTCCTGTGGTGGCGAGGTAGTCTTCTTCGGCGGCTGCAATTTCCGAAACCAAGAATTGGAGGTTTTGATTTTTTATGAGACCAATTTTTCCTGTATTGTTAATCGTCTTTCTAACGGAAGTTTTGGGATTGAAATAGTACGCATTCAACATTTCAGTTATGGCATTTTTGAAGGTATCCGTATCCTTTTCGGTTAGATTCGGATTGGGTCCTAACAAAGGAAGTATGGTACTTAAATCACTAGAGATTTCCTCATGTTTCTCAATTGCGTTTTGAATGCCCTCAGCATTGTTTTCGATTTCTTGTTTGAGTCGATTTAGAATGGCCTTTTCTTCATTGGATGCCTTGATGTTTTCGTCCCATTTGTTGATTTGCAATGCAATCAAAATACCTATGACCACCAAGACAATTTCGCCAATGGCATATTTCAAGTATTTACCGCTGCTTCCTGACTGCAAAGCGTTTTGCCGAAGGTTTCTAAAGAATCGTATCATGAAATAATCTGGTAAAACAATCGCATTACGCGTTACGATTTGTGCGCTACAAGGATAGGATTAATATTTCATTTGAACCAAAGTGCCCTAAAAATCACCCAACATAAACTTTTCCAGTTCGGTTTCCATAGCCTGCTTTTCCATATCCAATACGAGATAAGAATGATGGGAACCTTCTTTGGCAATCCATTGGTTACCGCCAGTTTCGTCTGCAACGCAAATGCCGTCCTCCACTTTATGCCAATAATAACCAAGTCCATTTCGAATGGCGTACAATATGGCGGTTTGGTCAAAAGTAGCGTTATCGTAAATCTTGCCTTGAAATTGATGGTTCATCCAAGGGGCATGCTTGCTGAAATGGAAGAATCCCAAGTACAAAGGGGAATCTTTGGGAAGCTGGTTGAAGACTTCTCCGGTTTTAAGGCTAGCACCAAGCTCTGCGCCTGAGAAGGTGATGGGCAGTTCAAGTTTTTCCAGTACATATTTGGTAACTCCAGGCATGTTGCCGTCAAAATTCCACTCGTTTTCACTCGAAGGGAAGTTACCCCCCATGATTACGAATTCTTTGACCTTTTGATGCACCAAGTCCCAACCGGATAGCTCTGAATAGGCATCTGGTTTTGAATCCAGCAACAATTTGATGTTCATTAATGGGCCGACCGCGACGATTATGACACTTTGGTTATCCTGTTCACTGAGCAGCCTCCGATAAAGTGCTGTAGCATCCGAAACATTCTTCAAATCGATATCATGTTCCAAATGAGTTGCAATGACCTTGGAATGGTTCCAGGGGGTTTTATGGGCTTCACCCAACCTTCTTCCGATGGGAATATGGGGATTGCCATAATAAGTGTTGACAGCATCGATAGCGCTTACCGCGTACTTTTCAAGGTTCCAACACATCACTCCGAGCAATTCTACTTCAGCTTTGTTTTGAAAGTGGTTCAGCATTGCCAAAGCGCCTAAGTCATCCGCGTCGCCACCGAAGTCCGTATCAAAAATTAGTATAGGCTTTTCTTGAGCGGATAATAGAAGGTTAGCTGCAATACAACTTAGCAGTAGGAAAAGGATGTGTTTGAAGCATTTTTTCATCATTCTTCCATTTCATCAGGTAATGCAAAAGCCACGTATAGATTTCCTTTAGGCGTACCTAGTTTCGTTCCACCGCAAGCCAGGACGATGTACTGTTTCCCATCTACTTGATAGGTAGAAGGCGTTGCAAAGGCAGGGTAGGGTAGTTGTATTTCCCACAGGAGTTCTCCACTGGATTTGTCAAAAGCACGAAAAAAGCCATCCTTGGTCGCTGCAATAAAAAGTAATCCACTGGCGGTAAGGATAGGGCCACCGTAGTTCTCCACTCCGGTGTTTTTAATTCCTTTTTCCAATAATTTGGGCTCATGCCCTAAATTAATTTGCCACACATATTCCCCAGAATTCAGGTCAATAGCACTTAAGGTACCCCATGGTGGGTTGATGGCAGGCAAACCATCACTATCCAAAAATTTATTGTAGCCTGTACTTTTATAGGGCAACCAGACTTTTTCTTCTACCACCGTTCCACTTACTTCTTGTTTTTCTTCGCCGTACAGAAAAGCCACAATCGCTTGTATTTCGGTATTGGAAAGCATCGGAAAACCAGGCATCATGCCTTTTCCATTTTGAATGATGTTGGTTACAAAGGCTTTGTCCCTTTTTAAATGAAGGTCTCCCAAAGCGGGAATATTGGATACGGATTGTTGGTCCATTTTATGGCAACTCATGCACAAGGAGGTAAAGAGCCTTTCCCCTGTGCTGAGGTTTGCCAAACTTTCTTGTTTTGGGTTTTCCATCATTTGATGAATCCAAGCCATATTATTGGCGTTTACGTATAAAATACCCTCTGGGTCGGCCGCTGCACCACCCCATTCCGCCCCACCATCATAACCTGGCAGAAGCACAGCGCCTTGTAAACTGCCTGGGGCATATACCGCGGTTTCGTATTGTTGAAATTCTTCAATGAGTTCGTCTCGATTCTCAGCGTAAGGGCTGATATCGTCTTTGGTCAGCGTATGGGATTCCCGAGCAAAGGGTTTGGGTTTGGTCGGAATGGGTTGGGTTTTCCAAGTAGATTCTCCTTCCAGCGTGGAACTTGGTACCGGCACTTCTTCAATGGGAAAAAAAGGCTCCCCGGTTTCACGGTCAAACACATAAACGTAACCTTGTTTGGTGGTTTGGGCTACCACATCTATGGGTTTGCCATTGCGATTGAGCGTCATCAGGTTGGGTGGCGCGGGCAAATCCCTGTCCCAGACATCATGATGTGTAGTTTGAAAATGCCAAATACGTTCTCCCGTTCTTGCATTAAGGGCTAGCAAGCAATCCGAAAACAAGTTTTGGCCTTCGCGATTGCCGCCATAAAAGTCATAGGCGGCAGAACCTGTCGGAACGTAAACGATTCCTCTTTCTGGGTCTACAGCCATACCCGCCCAATTGTTGGCGGCGCCTGTTTGTTTGTTTTCATAGGCATCTTTGGGAAAGGTTTCGTACCCGAATTCGCCTGGATGGGGAATGGTATGAAAGGTCCATTCCAGTTTACCGGTTTTCACATTGAAGGCCCGAATGTCTCCCGGTGCGGCATCCACGTCTTCGGAAACCCGAACAGGCATGATAATCAAATCCTCAAAAATGGCTCCAGGGGTATTTGAAACCATGAATTTGTCTTTAGCTATTTCAGGAAGACCAAGGTGTAAATCCACCTTTCCTTTATCTCCAAAGCTTTCAATAGGTTTGCCATCGTTCGCATTGAGCGCCCAAAGGTTGGGGCCAGCGGTGTATAAAATGCGTTTGTCTTTGCCCTCTTTCCAAAAAGAAACACCACGACTTGTGCTAGCCCAATGACGAAGGGTATCTCCGAAAATCCAAAGTTGTTTACCGGTTTTGGCATCCAAAGCAAAAGCTTGAACAGATGGCGTGACACCGTACAAAATCCCGTCAATAATAAGTGGATTGGTTTGAATTTGACCAGAATCCGGAGTGGCATAGGTCCAGGCAATTTTGAGTTGGTCAACGTTTTCTTTGGAAATCTGAGTTAATGAAGAGTAGTGGTTGCGGTCTGGTCCGCCCAAGTATTCGGCCCAATTATCCGGATTTGAAGGTTCTACCGTTTTTTTATCAGTTCTACTGCACTGGATAAAAAGCAAACCCACTATAACTGAAACGACAAGAATGAATTTAAAATAGGGTCTGCCTCTCATTTGATTTAAACTTTAGAACCAAAAGTATTCTTTTCGACATTTTGCAGTAAAGAAGGCGAGTGTCATTTCGGCATTCGGTTTTTTACCAAGGAAATTTGTCCCATATGGCTGGCCGCATGCTCCATTACATGAAACCAGGCCCAATGGTAATTCATCCCCTCGTCAATATCCGATGCGAACCAAGTATCATCTTTTTGTTTTAGACCCTCTAATGTTTTGGCACGGACTTCATCCCACAAATCGAGATAATGTTGAATGGGTTTTCCTTGTAAGCTTTTTGGAGTATCCCCGCCCAAATCGCTGGCAGAGCTCCAAAAAATAGCTTCCTCTTCGTCCCATTGCCTAGCCTCCAAGGTCTCCACTCTTGTATAGTCTTCAATGGCAATAATATGCATGATGATGGCCCCAATACTATTGGCCTTTTTATCAAACAAATAGTCGGTTTGGCTTTGGTCGAGGTTACGCGTCATCTCTGAAATTCGATTTTTGATGTCCTCTAGCATGTTGACCATCATTCCGATTTGGGGAGAATACCCTTCTGTTGGCGTTACTTGGTACTGCGCATTTAGCTGGGGTAACACACCCAAAAAAAGACTGAGCAAAAAGACTTTGTAAAACTTCATGTTGTTGCTGTATTCGCTGACCTTAAGGTAGGGATTATATGTTTGTTGACGGGAACAGGAGAAAAAATTAACGGGCGGAGGAGGTACTACTCATTGATAAATTCAGCGAAATATTTCTTTTTTAGTTGAGGCCAATCTTCCTGAAGGATACTATAGTACACATCGTTTCGACTCTGCCCTTCTGAATCAACATAGTTGTTTCGAAAAACACCTTCTTTTTGTGCCCCTAATTTTTCTATGGCTCGTTGTGAGCGCACATTCTCTTCATCGGCGCTAAATTGAATTCTTCGAAAACCAATTTGTTCAAATCCAAAATTCAGCAATTCATATTTGCACGCTTTGTTGAGTCCGGTACCTTGAAAAGCTTTGCCATACCAAGTCCAACCAATTTCACATTTTTCGCTGGGGATATTTAGATATCCATAGCGACTGCTTCCCGCTACTTTACCACTGGTTTTATCGATAATGAGAAATGGATAGCAAATTCCTTTTTGTTTATCAGCAAGGGTGTTTTTGATATAGGCGTAGAAATCTGCTTCGGTTTGTATGAACATGCCCATGAACTTCCAGATTTCATTATTGAAAATGATGTCTTTTAGTTCCTGATGTCTGGCATCCTCAAAGGGAAGTAGCAAAACCCTCTCGTTTTCCAAACGGATTTTGGTTTTTAAAATGGCCGAATGCATCGCAAAATTTTCAATAGATATTGCTCCTTTTTAAGCCCCTTATTTTTCCAATTGGGTCCTATTCCAGTTTGATGTTTTTGCTGCCGCTTCATAGGTGCTTTCTAAAAAGGAAAGTAGCAACTTTTCTGGATTGTCGGATTGCTGTACATCTTCGTACTTAAGGAAGAACTCTCCCATTTCTTCACTCCAAAAAGCCGCGTCGGGTGCGACTTTTTGACTTCCAAATTCGGCATCACTAGGGTAGGCGTAGGCGTAAAATGTGGGAAAAGGAAATGCCTCTGACCCTGGCCAAAAGCCAGCGCTACTGACTTCCTTGGAATAGGCTTCTTGCATGACATCAAGAGGCATGTTTGGCATACCTCCGGGATGCAAGGGCGCATCACTCCCCGAAAACCGGGTCACCGCCAAATCAAAAGCCCCCCAAAATAAATGTACTGGACTAGCCTTACCGATAAAATCACTTCGAAATTGATTGAACACTTCGTTGGCCTTAAGCATGGCTTTCCAGATGGCCTGAACCGCGTCCCTGTCATAGGATTTATTCATGGTATTTTCGGCGAAGGGTATTGCGGGTTCTATTTCATTTGGGCTAGCATGTATTTTTACTACAATATCCAATGCTTTCATTTTTTCAAAGAGTTCTTTGTAAAAATCGGCGACGGTTCTTGGATACAAGTCCATGGAAACGCTTCCGGCATTGGAACATTCAATGAACAGCTTGTGTTGCTTGAAATCAAAATCAATTTGGAAGATTCTACCCTCGTAAGGAATGCTTTGAGTAGTAAATCCCTTGGTACTAATGTAGAGCGGAACATGCCAAGAATGATTTTGCCAGGGCATGGTTTTCATTCGAATCTTACCCACAATTTGAATCCATTGGTGTAATGTGGCCAGGGTATCTTTGATTTCGTTGAAATCGAGTTTAGGCCAGTTGTTTTGGGTTGAAGTGCTCATCGAAATATACTTTAGGTGGTGGTATTCTGAAAATTACTACTTATTGGACTTGGGTCAAAATCAAAACTTGCCCGTATTGGCCCATTCTGAACGTGGCGGAATGCGTTCCACATTGACCCAATGTTCGACGATTTTTCCGTCTTCAAGTCTGAAAATGTCAAAAAGGGCGTGTTCTACCGAATTATAGGTGACTTTGGAATAGCTAACAACATAATTTCCCTGTCCCATCACATGAAACACAAAGTCGTACGTGAAGGTTTGCGTTTCCAAAAAGTTCGCTAGGGCTTCAATACCATTAGGTAGGGTAGGGTTGTGTTGTATGTATTCAAGGGAGGAAACATATTGGTCCAAGGCCTTATGATTCTTGTTTTGCATTACATCGACCAAGAAGTTTCGGATGATGGCTTTGTTTTCTTCGGTTTTGTCCAAATCTTTCAATTCAAAATCCCCGAGAATCATATCATTCCCCGAAACCGTTTCATGTGGTTCACGATATTCAGCAATAACGTACCAATGTTCTATGATTTTGTCATTCGCATCGGTGTCGAACATGTCCGTTGTAATCCACTTTGCGGTACCGTTGTCAATATCTTGATAGGCATGCACAAAAACGAAGCGTCCATCTTCCAAAGTCCGGATAAGACGAATATCCCGCTGGGTGGAGCGTTCTAGGAATCCGGAAAAGAAGTCCATAAATCCTTCCGCGCCGTCAGCGACGCCTGTGCTGTGTTGGGTATAACGGTCACCCGTATATTTTTTTACTACTTCAATGTTACCGTCTCGGATACCTTCCAAATAGAGGTTTTTGGCGTTTTCAAGTTTCTGGCTCATATTTTTTGGAATAAGATTGGTTTAGGTTTTGAATTTCCCGGTATCGTAATAGAAAGGCAGGGTTCGCAAAATCTTTCCGTTCTCCAGGGTGTATACTTGCACCATGGGCATGCGAAAAGCTTCTTTTTGTTTGGTCAAGCCAACGGCAATAGAAGTGGCCACAACTTTTTCTTCGTTGGAAAAGTAAGTTAGGTCTTCAGAACCAAAGGTTTCGAAATAGTCAAAAAGCTTTTTGAAGAAAAGTTGTACTCCTTCTTTTCCTTTGTAAACACCTCCGTAAGGGAGCGTTTCGGCCTGTATCAACTCAAATTCGGGATGCAATAGGTCAAACGCCTGCTCGTATTCCCCTTTCTTTAGGTATTCGTAAAAGTCAATAATAATTTGCGAGTTCTCCTTCATGATATGTATAAAGTTAAACACTAGCTGGTCGTAAATGCTCGCTTCTTGAAGAAAAAAAGGTTAAAAAAAGGAACGTTTTGAACTAACCTTAGCCTTCGACCCGATGGGGAGTTCTAAAATTCTTTTTCCACGGAAGATGACCGCTTATACCCTTCCAAGATAATCTTATCCTTTCCGATTTCGACCACGGCAAAACTATTGTTTGAAATTCCTTCATAGTCAACCATTCCCAATTGGGTTATATAATGGATGCCATTAATTTTTTTGAATCGCTCCTCGTGAACGTGCCCTTGGAATACAGCAATGGTCTTTTGGTCTTTTTCCAATACTTCTTGAACCGCCTGATAATTGTTTACATGATACTTGTGACCATCACGGAAATACTCAAAAAGCGGATGATGGCAAAAAACAAGAACAGGATATTCGTTTTGGGCCAAATCTTGTTGCAACCATCCCATTTGTTCCGGTGTGATGTTGGTATCTTGCCAGTCGGCGCCTTCCTTGAAATAGTGATTCGCACCATTCTGGTCGTAATTGGCATCTAAAACAATAAAATGAAATCCTTTACTATTGAAGGAGTAGTAACTTTCTTTGTTTGAAATCCCAGTATTTTCAATATTGACCAAAAACTGTTCCTTGCGTATGCTATCCACATCGTGATTTCCAACACAATGATACCGTGGACCGCTAAAACCGGCATACACTTTTTCCACTTGCCTTAAAAAACCTAGAGTCTCCTCCGATTTGCCCTGCTTACTTTCATCCTTCAAATCCCCAAGATGCATGACAAAGTCGACCTTGGCAGCGTTCATCACATTTATGAAATCCTGCATTTTGGCCAAAGCTCCCTTATAAAACCGAGTTCCTACAGGGGTTCTTTGCGCATAGTGCGTATCTGTGGCCAACCCAAATCGAATGGAATTTGAAAACGCAACGCAGGAGTGAAGGGGTAAGATAGATGTCGTTATGGAGAAGAGGGACAAATCTTTTACGAACTTTCGTCTTCCTTGGTGCTTCATTTCGATGAATTGCTTTTACTTTTTTTACCGATGATGAGAAGATAATCTCCATCATTATTCTCATAGGATTGGATTACCTCATGAATAGCGCCACTATCGATATCTCTCTTTAGTTGGGACAAGCCTTCTTCCACCTCTTTTTGACGCGCTAAATCGGCGAAGGATGAAATGCCATTTCGAATGCTTGGGTCGAAGTACAGCTCTGGATTTTGCTTACCGCAATAGAGGAATTTATCTTGCAAATCAGGTTGGATAAAATAGGTTTCTGTTCCAATGATTTCAAAACCACTTTGAGCCAAGCCTTCTTCAATGCTTTCCATAGATGGCATTTGTCGCATGGCGTCCTGTAACATTTCAGGAAAATACCGATTGAGCCAGTAGCCTTTCATTTGTTTTGGTGTTGCCGTAAAAATCACCAAGGTTCCATTTGATTTTAGAACCCGTTGAAGCTCAGCAAATCCTTTGTATAAATTGCTCCAGTGGTGCAGGGTCAGCGAAGCAACTACCCCGTCAACATAGTTGCTGGTAAGTCCGGTGTTTTCTGCGCTACCTTTTCTCCAATCAATTTGGGAGTTTCGCATACGGGCTTTTTCAAGCATTTCAAGAGAAGGGTCTATGCCTATAAACCGAAAACCGTCCTTCTGAAGTTCATGGGTGTAGTTACCCGTTCCGCAGCCAATATCCAGATAAAGTCCCTCTAAGTTGGGTTGCAAATGAAACCGCAAGCGCGAAGTAATATAGGGGTCCGCTTTTCGTGTTTGGTCGTAATGGATTCCGATACGGTCATACTTGGCTTTCATTAGATTCTTTCATTTAGAAAAGGAAATGGGTCGCTGCTCGGTGTTTTTTAACTTTTATCCTTTACATCAAGCCAATCTGCATAGGTTACGATTCGTTTTTCCTCCTCAGATTTGGGTTTTCCGGGAAGGATACCGATAAACTCCAAGTCATGACCATCAGGGTCGTTGAAATAAATGGAAATGGCGGGCATCCAACAAAATACCATAGGTACTTCCTTTTGATTCTGTAAAAAATTCCAAAATGTGATGTTATGGGATTTTAAAAAGGGGACCGATTCATTGGCAATCCATTCGGGATTACATTCAAAAGCAAAATGGCGGATATCGATTTCCTCTTTGGGTTTTTCCCATAAACCCAGCATGGCTTGTTTTTCTTTTCCAATCCAAAAGAAGGCAGTTTTGGGTTCCTCGCGATAACGGCATTGGGTCAGCCCCAAGATTTCCTTGTAAAAAGCGATGGAACGGTCAAGGTTTTCGACAAACAAATGGGTTTCAAATAGGCCCTTTATCATACTGAGGATATCTTATTGATTTAAAGAAAGATACTGAAAATCCATTCCTGTATGTTGAATGCTAAGCTTTAATTGTTTTTAAAGTAATCCGATTCAAGTATGGCATAAGAAAAGTTATCCGACCAGCCCGATTTTAGGGGTAGTATTTCCCTTCTGCGTCCTTCTAAAGCCATTCCTGATTTCTCAAGTACTTTAATCGAACCAACATTTTCAACAGCACAACCCGCTTCAATGCGATGTAACTTGAGTTTTTCAAAACCAAACTTTAAAGCGGCATTTACCGCTTCGGTGGCATAGCCTTTACCCCAATAATTGGAATGGATTTTATACCAAATCTCAGCACTTTTGAACTTTGGATGCGACCGTTTTAGTCCAAAAAGGCCCAAAAAGTTGCCATCTGATTGGCTTTCAATGGCGAAAGTGTAATTGTTTGGCGCATCAGTTTCATTCTCGGCAATCCAAGGTGTGATAACCCTTTTGGTTTCATCCAAATCTTTTGGAATTCCAAGGGTGTTGAATTTGTCGGTTTCGGGTAGGCTATGTAAGGTGTGGATGTCTTCTAAATCATCCCAGTAAATAGGTCTTAATCTTAGCCTTTTTGATATGATTTCTTTGGAACCCTGCATGTAAACCCCTTTAAGTTATTTGGTTTTTTCTGCAATTCTATCCCATAATTGAATACCCGTTACGGTTCCCTCTTCCATATGAAAGGTGTAATAGGTACCGCTACTTTTATTAAAATATTGGGTATCAGTCTCCGGAAGTAACATAATGGGTTCGTCGGTAAATTCGCCATCGATTTCCAACCCATTTTCTTTGAGCACGACATACGCTTCACCCATTTGCGGGAAATTATAGGTGCCCACGAATTTGGCACGTTCTTCTTCAGATTGCTCTACTACCTTGCGCACCATGGGGTCAATACCAGGCAAATTATATTCTTTGGCAATGCTCAATAAGATTTCTTGAATAATGCTACCATTGTCCGAATTGACCATCACCACCACTGCAACCGGATGTTCATTCCAAGCCACTAGGTTGGCTCTAAAACCTTCATCGGCACCACCGTGTCCATAAGTGTGTTCGCGGACGGATGGACCGAGACCGTACTCGTTCATGCCTTCGGTTAGCATTTCATTAATGGTCTCAGTTTTTAAAAGACCGTCTTTTTGGGTTTGTTGTATTTTTTGAACCTCTTGCGCCCAAAGAATAAGCTGCGAAGGTGTCGTCCAGAGGCCCGCTGCTGCCATTTCGGGATAGATGGGCCATTTGCCTTCTACCTCGTCACCATTTTCGCGATAGCCTGTAGCGGCACTAGCATGGTATTTTTCGGGTAATGGGTTTTCAAAGGTACTCTCCGTCATACCGAGCGGGTTTAAAACGTTTTCCTGCATGATATCCGGAAAGGATTTACCTTCCAAATCAGTTATCATCAATTGCATAATGGTGTATCCACCTCCGGAGTACATCCAACTTTCGCCAGGTTTCTTGTACACGCGAACGGAATCGGTATTTCCCAGCCCATCCAAAACTTCAGGCACTGTTGGAATAGTATCTCCTTTGTCATAGCCTGGGAAGCCCCAAACGGTCAACCCTGCAGTGTGGTTCAATATGCGTCGGGTGGTTACCTTTTCTTCCGTAGTAAATTTGTTTTCAGGAAGTTTCCAAGAAGTGAGGTATTTGTTCACACTAGAATCCATATCTATCGTACCTGCCTCCGCCAATTGATGTGCTCTGAGCCCAGCTACCGGTTTGCTAATCGAACCTGCTAAAAATAGGGTTTCGCTGGTCACGGGACGATTTTCTGATACGTCTGCCATGCCATACCCTTTTGCCCATTCCAGTTTTCCATTGTGAATCACCGCAATGCTCACACCCGGAATCCCCAACTCCTTTAATCTTTCTTCCAAGTTAAAGTTGGGAATGCTATCCCCTTCAATTTGAAGATTGGGTTGCAGTCCGTTTTCGATTCGGATGATTTTTTCCTCTAGTTGTGTATCCTCTTTTTTAGGTTTTGTTGAACAACTTAGAAGTAAAAGGAAAAGAGCAATTGGGATGAGATTTCTCATGATGTATAGGTGTTTTTGAAAGATGTTATTTGGTATTATTAATTGCCGTTGCCAACAATCCGTTCCTCTGATGAAAAGGAAAACGTTTGAAGGTACTTAAAATGTGCGAAACCGCAGGGGTATCAACTTGGTTTGTTCCAGATGGCTACTACTCTGCTCTCTCATAGAAATTGACCCAATCGCGGTCGGATAGTCGTTCTATTAATTGATTGTTATTGAGCTCCATGGTGGATACCATTGTAGTTCCCAGGGTTATATTATAAAAACTTGCTGAATCTTGTTCCCAAGCGAGCTCAAAGAAAGCCAGCGTT
Source organism: Bacteroidota bacterium (assembly GCA_039820925.1). GTDB lineage: Bacteria > Bacteroidota > Bacteroidia > Flavobacteriales > Flavobacteriaceae > Flagellimonas. Next base: position 17,830 of record JBCBPD010000046.1, read on the forward strand.
TGGCATTTTTCGGGGACTTCTGACGTGTTGAATTGGGAGAAGAGGGTTTGGTTTTCTCGGACCGTTAGTACAATCAATGTTTCACATTCATCGAGCGCTACCGGAACATCGGATACGGTACGTGAAACCAAAATCCAGTTTCCAACGATAGGGTTGTTTGTGCTGCTTTCATTTTCATTATCTGTGGAACAGGAAACGACTAGTACCAAGGAGAAAAAACTAAAGGTAAGGACTTTTAGAATACCCAAGTAGTTTCGTTTAGTCAAAATGTTATTTTCCATAGTGTTCAAAAAAATCCGCTACGTTCTCGAGATTATTGAGTTTTAAAATCCAACATATCTCCGAAAAATCTGAAAAATCCAATCCGCCTTCAGCAATGGCTTTGTTTAAATAACGTCCTTCCTTGCCATTATATTGGTTGCCCATCGTTATGGCCATTTCCCATGTCGCCAACAATTCTGGATTTTGGATGTGGTCTGACCAATTATCATACTCGGCAGATTGAAAGCCAGGTGTACCATTGCCTAGTGCGTTGCCGTCCGGTATTTTTTGATAATCAACAGACCTTTGTACAAATTTCAAAGCAGTGGGTGTGGTTACATCCTCATTCCAATTGCTATGCTGAACGAGGTGAACTCTTTCCGAAATACGGATTTCAGGTATATCCGTTTGCAGTGCTTGTATCAAGACCGCAGAAAAATCAGATTGCCCCGCCTCAGCAATCCAAACATCACCATGGTTTTCAAGGGTTGTTTTCGCTAAGTCTACGACACGCGCTAAAGTCGGTTTTGGGTTTTCGTGGGCATCAGACCAATTGTCATCAAAGGCCAACTGGAAAAGTTCATTCGGAGGTACGTAGAGGCCTTCTTGAATTCCATAGGTTCCAGCTACGGCGTGATATTGCAATTGCGCATAGGAATCTTGGGCCAACAACGTAGCGAAAGCAGCGATGGAATGAAGGTCATCCACATCGGTTTTGCAATCATAATGTGCCAACAACAAATCTTTCTCGAGCGAGAAGGACTTTGATTCCTTATCCTGACCTGTGACATGGGATACCAATAGAAGAAAAAGAGAAAGGATATGTAGGGTTGTTTTTAGCTGCATTTGTTGGGTTTGATTTAAACTTCTTTTCGAGTGTTCAATTCCGACTTGATTTTTTTCATATGCCCGTATTGCAAGGGCACAATGGCTCCGCATGAAACGCCTACGGCAATCAGTGCGATAAATGGGGTCTTGTTTTCTTTGGTGAACAAGCCGTAAAGGGTGACTGTAAACAAAACCAACAATACTCCAATCAAGACTCCGGTTACCGACTTTATAGTTTTTAATTCTTGTTTCAACTGTTGGTCTGTCTTACTTTTTAAATCAGTAGTTTTCATTTGGAGGTTGATTTTTTTCGTTTTAGTCTTTTTCTAGTTTCTGTTGGAATCAACTGATTTAATTCCTTTAGAGCATTTTTGCCCACCCATTGCTTGTTTTTATCAGCATCTTGAGCTAAGGCTTCAGCTACAGGTCTTGCTTTTTGGAGGGAAGCGATATCCCTTTTTCCTATTTCACGAAGGGCCCATGAAACAGCTTTTTTGGCGTGAGGTCTGGCATCCGCTTCGTGATTTCGGATGATTTCCAAATACTCGGCAATTTGCGCTTGAGCCATTTCTTTGTCGTAAACCACTGCAGTAGCGATAAGTACAAATGCTGTTCTTTTGTGATACAATCTATGGTCTTTTTGCCAGGATAGTATCAAATCCTCATGTTCAGGTAGAAAATAAAGTAAGCCTTTGCACAAATGGTCGCATAAGTCCCATGAAACCACATCATCTACCAAAGCTACGGCCCACTTAGGGTCAACAGTATATGGGTCCACTAGGAGTACACCTAGTAGTCGTGCTTCATGATAGCCTGAATCCCACAGCTGTTTGGCCAAGTGATTTGATGGTTTTAGCTCTTTGGCAAGTTTACGCAAAACCGGAATCGGCACCCCCAAACTGTTTTGTTCTGGGACGCCCAATTTTACCACGTTCGCTTTGTATTTTTCAGCGCTTTGGTCTTTAAGGTACTCCAATATTTCGCTCAAGCTTTGCATATGGACTTGGTTCCCTTTTTTGACTTTATGGGCTGAGGTATTTTACTTGCGCTTTGACTTTGTAAAATAATCCCAGGCTACTTTACAAATATCAGAAATGATTTTTTCGTTGGTTTCCGTGCTTTCTGTTGATTCAGAAACAAAGACGCTGATGGTAAAGTACTTTCCATTAGGTAAAGAGACAATCCCAATGTCATTTGCTGCCGCAGTAACCCCTGTTTTTTTATGTTTTCCAGACCAGCCCGTTTTGTGAGCGACCACGGTTTCCTTTGGCAATTGCCCTCTCAATCGTTTTTTACCGGTTTGGGTTGACGCCATGACGTTCCAGATGAAATCATGACTTGCTTCGGAAAGTAGATTGGTTTTGTTTTCATAAAACGCCTTTAAAAAAGCATTGGCTTCTTTGGGGGTTGTCCAATTCAAAAACTGCTTGTCCCAATTGTTTTGCATGGTTTCTTCATTGATTTTCACGGCAAAATCCATGAAACCCAAATCATGAAAATAGTCTTCCACGGCTTCAGGTTTAACCAGAAGACGTAGTAAGGCGTCGCAACCTACATTATCACTTAAAGCAACAGTATACTTTATGAGTTCTGCAATGGTAAAAACACCTCCTTCCGGATACTTTTCGCGCAAAGGACTCCATAAGCCCGGTAGTAGTTCACTTTTTTTGATTGTGATTTTCTGGTCCAAGGAAAAATTGCCTTTGTCTATTTCGGACAACATCTTTAGCGCGATAGGAAATTTGAAAACGCTTTGCATTGGAAACTGCTTCCGACCGTTTATGCTGAGCGTATCTTTAGCTTGAGTCCCAGTGATGGCTACCCCGACCACAGCTCCTTTGGAGGTGATGATGTGCTCAATTTCTTGTTTTAGGGATTCTATTTTTTGCGAATGGCTCTGGGTTAAAACCGACAAGAATAGTAAAAGCGTAATCGTAGTGTTTTTGGATATGGATGGCATGGCACCGGTTTAAGCTATTGTTTGCGAATTAATTTTGTGGTCTTGGTATTTCAATCAAAAACTATATCAAAAATAGTGGATTGTTGGAGGTTCAGAGGTGTGCTAAGCAAAGTCGAACCATTCAATTTTAATGTAATCAAAACAATAAAGCTAGAATCATCTTATGGGCTTTCTTCTTTCATCCAAACAGGGGTAGTATCCGAAATGTGATTTTGACCGATGATATCTTTGTACAGTTCAGGCCTACGAGCATTTTTGTATCGCCAACCTCCGGAAAGCTGAATCTTGTCCTTGGTAATCTTTGAAATGGTAATAGCGTCATCAAAGGATTTTATTTCAGACAACACTTCTCCGTAGGGGTCAAGAATCATCGAATTGCCATTTTTAAGGTGTTCGCCATCATAACCTATCGGATTGGTAAAGGCATAGTAAACCCCATTATCATAGGCTCTTGCGGGAAGCCATCGCATTAGCCAACGCCTACCTTTGGGGCCATCAAACTCCATCCGCAAAGAGACAGGGTCCTTTTCCCGATTCTGCCAAAACTCATCCGCTACATATCCGCGATGGGGCATGGCAGATGGGGTACAGCCAGTTACATGCGGTGCAAAAATCAATTCCGCCCCTAAAAGACTTGTGGCCCGAACATTTTCAATTACGTTGTTGTCGTAGCAAATCAGAATTCCGCATTTCCATCCTAGCAGGTCGAATACGCAATATTCATTTCCTGGAGACATATGCTTGTTTATAAAGGGATGGATTTTTCGATATTTGGCAATCAAACCATTCCCAGAAACACAGACATAGGTATTGAATATTTTATCTTCCGATTTTTCTACCAAGCCAGCCAAAATGGCAATGTTCAGCTTTTTGGAAATCGCTATCAACTCCTGAGTGCTATTACCATGCGGGACTTCCTCTGCCAAATCCGTGATTTGTTCAAGGTTTAGGTGTTGGGTATGCGTATACGCTGTTATAGACATCTCATGAAAACTAATAACGTCTGCTCCCTTTATTTTTGCTTTTTCAGCGAGCTTGCGAATGATGGATAGATTATAAGATTTATCCCCGTCTTTGGGTTGAAATTGGGCTACTGCTATTTTCATTAGTAGATGTAGGCTGTTTTTATGAACGTAGGTAAGATGCTGTTGTCTATTCTAGATTAGGTGGTTTCTCGCGTAATCCATTTGCCCACCTTTGGTGCTTCATAGGTTCGCATCTGTGCCAACAGGTCCTCTGCATTACTGCTTATCAGTACAAGTTCGCGGTAGACTTCTTTTAGAAAGCCCTTTTCTACCATCGTATCCATGAGTTGAACAAGGTCATCGTAAAACCCATTCACGTTTAACAGGCCAACCGGTTTTTGATGCAATCCCAATTGCCCCCAAGTCAGCATTTCAAAAAGCTCTTCTAGGGTTCCAAATCCACCGGGTAGGGCAATGGCACCATTACAGAGGTCATTCATTTTGGTTTTTCGCTCATGCATGGAGGCTACAATATGCAATTCGGTTAATCCTAAATGCGCTATTTCTTTTGATTTCAGAAAGGCTGGAATCACACCGATGACCTTTCCGCCTTCGGATAGGGTTGCATTGGCCAAAGCCCCCATCAGGCCAACATTGGCACCGCCATAAACCAGTTCGATATTCTCTTTGGCCAACGTTTGACCTAATGTTTGTGCTTCTTTCTCAAAAATTGGTTCGGTTCCTGAACTCGAACCACAAAAAACGGCTAGTCGCTTCATTGATGCTGTACTGATTTTCTTAGTAGTATACTCGATTTTAGACTTAGGAGTTGTTCTAAGCCATTCCATATTATGCTAAGGAAGATAACCTAAAGATAGTTGAAAATAGCAGTGCTTACCTTGTGAAAAAAGGATTTTTATCCATCCATGTTTTCAGTTCAAAAAATATTGAAATCAAGCATTTTTTAGAGGGTAGGGATAGTGTTTTGAATGCACATCAATATCCTGTGAAATAGCCATAGAGCTGATACACAAACAATACGATACCCGCTAGGACCAAATACCAGTTTACCGCCTTGTAGAACGCTGGAAATTGTTTTTGCTTCCGACCAAGGGTAATGATAAACGTAATGGGAATCAGGGCCAACACCTGTCCGACTTCTACTCCCAGATTGAAACACAGGATTTTTGCCAAGAATCGACCTTCGCCCATATCAAAGGATTGCAATCGTGTGGAAAGTCCAAACCCATGAATCAATCCAAAAAGACCAACCATAAGTAGCAAGTTGGGTGACTTAATGTTGATCTTTTGAAAACCGCCCAAATTTTCAAATCCTTTGTACAAAACACTTAACGCGATAACTGCATCCACGAGGTGTTCGTTTGCAGTGATTCCGCTATAGGTGGCGCCGATTAGGGTAATACAATGTCCTATCGTAAAAACCGTGATGAATTTTAGAATATCCTTTAAATTGTTGAGGTAGAAGATGACCCCCGTCAAAAAAAGTAGATGGTCATAACCCGTAAGCATGTGGGTAGCCCCAACGCGAATATATGCCCACAAACCGCCATTGCGCAGAATCTCTTGGTCGGCACTGCTTACCTCATGGGCAAGCCCGAAAAAGGGTATAAAAAATAAAAACAGAAATACGGTCTGCCTCAAGGTTTTAGACTGCATCAATTCTTTTTTCTGAAGATGAAGAACAACGCTCCTATCACAAGAACGCTTACTAGAATAAAAATCCAAGTAGCAAGGCCTTCCTCGTGGTCATGATGGTCATGGGTATGGGTGTCAGTGCCATGTGCATGTGTAACTTCAAACGTCAATGTCGCCCATTTGGATTCATGGGTCAAGGTTTCATCCTCCTCAAGGTTTACCATATGAATGGTTCGCAAATAATAAATGCCATCTTCTGGTAACTTTACTGAAACCAATCCTTGTGCGTCGGTACGTAGCTGTTGTCCGCTTGTATGTGTATGGCCCTTTGTCACCTCGGAGTCCTCATGATGGTGATGTGCATCATGATCATGGGAATGGTCATGTGAATGTTTGTGTCCATCATGGTCGTGTGAATGGCCATTATCCCCATGTTGGTGTGAATGCCCGTCTCCATCATGGTGATGCCCATGGTCTGTATGCTTATGGCCATGAGCCGTAGGGATATAGTCAGCATAAACCAATTGGTTGGGCAGAGGTTTTCCATCCAACAACAGCTTTACTGTTAAGGTTTCACCACTATATTTTTCATATGGATTGGTTTCGGGAACGAATTCAATCGGATAGCCTAAAACGGTTTTCCAATCGTCAGTTTTGACATCCCCCACTTGATAAATGGCTTTCACGTGCTTTTGATAGCTCTCCACAGCATCATGGTCCAATACGTTGTTTTTCTCCCGTGCTTTGAGCATGTCCAGAACCCCATCGTGTTTAAGATAGTCGTTGAATTTATCCGCGGTAAGTTCGATATTACGTGCTTTTGTGGATACACCCACCACATACGTTCCAGCTTCTCCTGTGTTAAAGGATAATTGCGTTATAGTGCTGTCCTGGTCCTGCCATGCATTCGGTTGAATTGCGATTCGTTTTCCTAATGCTACGAACGAAGCGTCCAGCATACGGTCCCGTGTGATGATGTTTTCACTTTTCTCAAAAGTACCGTTGTAGAGGTTTAAGGTTGCCTTCTGGTTTGGCTGAAGCAAATAGCTTTCCATTTTCAGGTACAGGTCATGACTGGAGAAAACCAATATGACTAAAAGCAAGTAAAACGTTCGGAAAAGGGGGTGATATTTTTTTGGTAAAGAGGCTTTGTTCAATTTCATGGTGTCCCTATTTTTTCGAAGCCTAAAGACATGTAAAAGGTAGCTACGAATCTTGGTCTAAATTACCAAAAGGGATTCATTCAATGTCCCCACTTTCCTTCTTTTTACGCCTTTCTTTGAAAAAAAGATAGAGGCCATACATGCAGAGAGCCAGTCCAGCCGTCCAAACGACTATGTTCCAAAAATCCAATCGGTAGTCGTTTTCTTGGTTAAGGTATTTGCTGAACGAAAGCAGTAACACCCCAATGGTGAGGTAGGTATAGGAGGGTCTTACTTTGTTGCTTGCAATTCTTTTGTTCAAATTTGAATCGGATGCGTTGGCGCGAGCTTTTGTTTTGTGCGAATAGTTCAAGTAAATTCCATATCCCAGGGCCAAAATACCCATACTCAGCTTCGCCCATGATGGGATGAATTCCCCTTGGTCACTTCCAACACCCATGGCGATGGCGAGGCAACCGAAAAAAATGTAGGTCAAGGATTTATTCATTCTCCATTTGAATAGTATTGACTTTTGAGGAACATGGTATAAAAAAGACCCTCGGAAGGGCCTTTGTATGAATGACAATTTACTGTTTTTCGTAACGTTCTTGGTACTCTCCCAATCCTTCATCAATGGTCAAGGTGAGCACTCTGCCTGAAATGGTATAGTTCACGTCATAAGAATCTATTCCATAATCCAAGGAGATGGAGCTGTCTGAAAGTTCTTCCCAGCTTCCCGTGGCATCTTGGGTTTTTGCACAACTTGTGGCATCTTCGGTATAGTACGTGAATCGAAAGACACCATCTAATTGAAAATGTAGTATTTGACTGCTTTCACATTGGGTTGCGAGTTGTTCGCCTTCGTCATCGATATAGGCTACGTAATTCCAAACTCCTAACAAACTGGCGTCAGCAGGGATTTCTTCATTGGGATTTGTGGTGTCTTCACTTTCGCATGAAATGCAAACGAAACAGCATAACAATGCTGCTAGGATTGGTCGTAGGGTCATGTTGGTAGTTTTAGGTTTTGTGGTTTTGAATCCTAAAAACGACAACTAACTACTGTATATTGTGGAGGTTACGATGGAATCACTTTATAAAGGTTGAAATGCGATTCCAGCATTTTGCTTCGACTGGCTACTGCGTTTCATAACCAGTAGGGCGTTATTTCTTAAACCTTTCTTCTAATTTTTCCCGAAGTCGGCTACGGTCGTAACTCTCATAATAGAGACTGTTTAAGTCGGGAAAGTAAGGGCTTATTTTGAAGGTGATTTTTGCGTTGTTGCATTCCGCAACTGTTCCACAAGGCAAACTGTCTTTGTGCATTCGGGTCCTTACAGAATAATTTTCGCTGAGATATTGATAGCTAACGTACAAATCCAAATACGTCTTGGAGGGAAAGGTGATTTTTTCAACTGTTCCTTGGATTTCAATTCCATCTTCGACCAAATCCATCGGATTTAAAGAAGGTTGGGATAGTACCAAATTGGAAGTGGACGGGTCCGATTTGTCAAACTCTACTTTAAAATAATCGTTTTTGGAAATACTTCTACCTCCTCTTTCAGAGCCCGTATACCATTTTTTGTCATACAGAAATCGGTAGTATAGTCTATTACGTCTTCCAATATGTTCAACTTGTGCAATGGAAATGCCTTTGTTTTGTTCTATCTGTTCTTTTTCATTTTGCTTTATCCAACGAAGTACAAAAACAACGGCGGCGAAAAACAGAATTATACCAAAATATTTTTTGAACAGGGTTTCCATTAAGTTCTATAAGGTTTGCTGAGATATCATGCTTATTTACTGCGCTTGAAAAGTATTACCCCAATATGGAAAAGGCAAAAATCAAACTTCCAAATACGGTAAATCCGAGGGTCAGCAGCATAATCAGGCTCGAAACTTTGAAGATACTTCTCACTTGTGGTTTGCAAATGAGGTAAACGAAACTCCCAAAAAACAGTAAGGTCATCGCATAAACCGCTGGGGAAACGGTAGGGAAGATTTCTTCCATGGCGGGAATCCCGGAGGGTTGTCTGCCCAAGTTCATAAAGAACAACAGCATGGAATTAAACGCGGAATAGGTCAAAAATAACGTAAGTAAAACCCATCCCAGGGTGTATCTTTTCCAAAACAAGAATAGGGCTATGGGCAAAAGCAAAAAAGGCAAGAAAAATTCGATAATGCTAACATCCCAATCTGAAGGACCTTCTTGCAAGAGGTACAGAAGAAACCATGATTCTTCATAAAGGTTGTAAAGGGCCAAACCTCCAAAGACGAGTAGCGTCAGTCTAATGATTTTCTCAGGAGTTTGAATTCCGTTTTGGATGGGGTTAATGCTATCCCATAAAGTAGCCGTTCTCTTTTTGAGGTTCTCCTCGCGTTGTTTTCTCTTTTCAACCTTAAGGTTTTTAGCCTCTTGGGTTGCTGTGATTTGGGCTTTCGCTCGATTAAGTTCCGCTTCAGTAAGGTTTCGGCTTTCAATCTCGGTTTTGGCGGTTTCCACTGCGATGGGGTCGTACTTTTCCGCCTCGGCGAGTATGGTTAAAAGTTCACTTGTGGCAAGCTGTTGGTATAGCTCGGTATATTCTGTCATTTTGGTTGAGGGTTGGTCTTTATCTTTTTCAGTTTTAGTTCCCAAAGGTTTCGAGAATCCCACCTGCCAGCGCCAGAAGCGAACCGCCGAGCATGATGTAACTCCATAAACGATTTGAAATGTAAAACAGATGATGGTTCATGTGAACACGTTCCTTTTCACCATCTACTTCCACGTAGTCATAGCTGGTGAGGTAGGTCCAAACAAAAGCGATAAAAAGCCCAATGCCCAGTACAATTTGACCATCATACTCCTTCGCAAAAATACCGCCCACCTGTGATTTTAGGATTCTATTCAGAATCAGGGTGCCGAACACGGACACTGCAGCATAGACCGGAACCAGAATCCCACGTTTGTTATAAATAAAAA
>JBCBPD010000047.1:0-27318 GCA_039820925.1 Bacteroidota bacterium
AACATCTTTTGCTGATTTGTTGCGATATGCTTTGTACACTTGAGGCACAAAAGCACTCGTAGTAAGAAAAGCCGCTAGCATGACCACTATCTCAATGTTCTCCATAAGACTGAATAATAGATTAAGACCACAAGTGGCCTATCCCATAAAACATTAACTAGGATAGGATTACCCTACGATATTCACGATTTTACCGGGAACCACGATAACTTTTTTTGGCTGTCTGCCCTGCAATTGCGCTTGGGTCTTTTCATGCGCCATTACAGTAGCCTCTATTTCATCTTTGCTCATATCCAATGGCAACTCAAGTTTAAAACGAAGCTTTCCATTAAAAGAAATAGGATATTCTTTGGTGCTCTCCACCAAATACTTCTCCTCAAATTTTGGGAAGGTGGCTTCTGCAATGGATTCGGTATGACCCAACACTTGCCATAGTTCTTCAGCAATATGTGGCGCATAGGGTGAAACCAAAATCAAAAGCTCTTTGAGAATTGCTGGGTGATCACATTTTTGAGCCGTCAACTCATTTACACAAATCATAAAAGTGGACACCGAAGTATTGAAAGAGAAGTTTTCAATATCCTCTTCTACCTTTTTGATGGTTTTATGAAGGGTTTTCAGGTTTTCAGGAGTAGGGTTCGCTTCGTTTCCGGTCAGCGCTCCTTTTTCAGAATCCGGATCCATAAATGGCACGTACAATTTCCAAAGCTTCTTTAAGAAGGAATGTACTCCGGTAATACCTGCTGTATTCCAAGGTTTGGATTGCTCCAATGGTCCTAAGAACATTTCATAAAGGCGAAGCGAGTCTGCGCCATACTCTTCACAAATCGCATCAGGGTTGACGACGTTGTATTTGGATTTGGACATTTTCTCCACTTCTCGACCTACGATATACTTTCCATCTTCTAAAATGAATTCAGCATCCTTGTAATCCGGTTGCCAAATTTTAAAAGCTTCCACATCCAATTCGTCTGAAGCGTTTACTAAGGAAACATCTGCATGAATTTTCTGTAAAGCAGAATACTTTTCAGGTCTCAAATCTGATTCTTTTCCATTTGTGGTTTCAACCAAGTAATCAGCAAATTCCTTAATTCTGGATTTCGAAACAAAGGTCACCTTATTATTAACCGTAGTCCTATAAACAAATGCGCTGGTTCCCGTAATCATCCCTTGGTTGATAAGCTTTTTTGCGAATTCAGGTGTTGGGGCAATGCCCATATCAAACAAGAATTTTTGCCAAAAACGGGAATACAGTAAATGACCCGTAGCGTGTTCACTCCCACCGATGTATAAATCCACATCCTTCCAATACCCAATGGCGTCTTCCGAATAAATTGCTTGGGTATTCCCCGGGTCCATGTAGCGGTTGAAGTATTGCGAACTTCCTGCCCAACCCGGCATGGTGTTCAACTCTAAGGGATAAACGCCTCCATGAGATTCCGAATCAAGTTCGGAATGACTGTCATGCTGAACTTGATTCAGCATCTTATTGGATACCACTTTATGATTCTTAGTGTCCCATGCCCAATCTGTAGCATTGCCCAAAGGGGGCTCACCTGTTTCTGTGGGCAAGTATTTCTCAACCTCTGGAAGCGTAAGTGGTAAATGCTCCAAAGCAATCATTTGGGGCATACCGTCCACGTAATATACTGGAAAAGGTTCTCCCCAATAGCGTTGTCTACTGAATACGGCATCTCGAAGACGATAATTGATTTTCCCTTTGCCGTGTCCTATGCGTTCCAATTCAGCAATGGCTTTGGAGGTGGCTTCTTTATAGCTCAGTCCATTTAGGAAATCTGAATTCCCAATAACGGTCTTTGCTTTATCCGCGAAAGCTTCTTTGGAAATATCGATACCCTCAAAGATATTCGGTATGAAAATGCCATAATGTTTGGCAAAATCAAAGTCTCGTTGGTCCCCGCAAGGCACAGCCATGACCGCTCCGGTTCCATAACTGGCCAAAACATAATCTCCAATCCAGATAGGCACGGGTTCTTTGGTAAACGGATGCTCGGCATAAGCGCCAGTGAAAACCCCTGAAATCGTCTTCACATCGGCCATTCTATCCCTTTCCGAACGTTTTGCCGTTGCTTCCACATATGCGGTTACCTCAGCTTGCTGTTCAGACGTTGTGATTTTTGCGACCAACTCGTGTTCTGGAGCTAAAGTCATGAAACTCACACCAAAAATGGTATCGGGGCGGGTGGTGAAGACTTCAATCTGATAGGGTTGATTGGGCTTAGTCGAAATCTCTGCTTCAGCACTTCGACTGCGCTCAGCATCCGAACCATCTAGTACATTAAAGGTGACAGAAGCCCCTTCAGAGCGCCCAATCCAATTGGTTTGGGAATCCTTTAAAGGCTGTGGCCAATCCACGGTATCCAAATCATCCAAAAGGCGCTGGGCATAAGCGGTGATGCGCATACTCCATTGGGTCATTTTTTTCCGGATAACGGGATGTCCACCACGTTCCGAAACCCCATTTACAATCTCATCGTTGGCGAGAACCGTCCCTAAGGCCGGACACCAATTCACTTCCGTATCCGCCAAATAGGTCAAACGATACTTCAGCAAAATTTCCTGTTGTTCTTTTTTGGAAAAGTTTACCCATTGGGAAGCATCAAAAGTTGGTACATCTTCATCGCAGGCCGCATCAATCTTTGCATTTCCTTCCTTTTCAAAAAGACGTATCAGGGTATCAATGGATTTCGCCTTGTCATCCGCTTGATCATACCAAGCATTGAACAACTGAATGAAAACCCATTGGGTCCATTTATAATATTCCGGGTCCGAGGTGCGGACTTCCCTACTCCAATCAAATGAAAAACCGAGTTGGTCCAATTGTTCACGGTAGCGATTGATGTTGGTTTCGGTGGTTATTGCAGGGTGTTGTCCCGTTTGAATGGCATATTGTTCAGCTGGTAAGCCAAAGGAGTCATATCCCATGGGATGCAACACATTAAACCCTTTGTGGCGTTTGTAGCGTGCATAAATGTCTCCGGCAATATAGCCCAGCGGATGGCCTACATGAAGCCCCGCGCCAGAAGGATAAGGAAACATGGACAATACGTAATACTTCGGTTTTTCCGAGTTATTATGGGCTTGAAATGTTTGGTTTTTGGACCAGTATGCTTGCCATTTGGCCTCGATTTCTTGAAAGTTGTAGTTCATGCCGTGCACGCTGTTTTTACTAAGGGGTAAAAATACAGGTAATCGTTCAATTACGATTTACTTTTCTATTTTTACCAAAGCATTTCTTCAGTATGAGTGAATACATTGAACAGTATCAAAAGCGACGGTTAATTTCTTCCTACTTTTCAGTAGTACTCAGCATTGGATTAGTACTGTTTTTATTAGGGGTTTTGGGACTTTTGGTAATCAATACCCAAAAATTGGGCAATCACTTTAAAGAGCAGATTACGCTTTCCGTGTATTTAAAGGATAACGCCAAGACCGCCGAAATAGAGCAACTTCAAAAAAGTTTGGCCTTTGCCGACTATACCAAGGCCATCACCTACATTTCAAAAGAAGAGGCTGCGGAGCAATATAGCGAAGACATCGGAGAGAATTTCATTGAGTTTTTGGGATACAATCCCCTTAAAAATGCAGTTGATGTCAACTTAAAGGCTGATTTCGTTTCACCGACCCAGATTGCTGAAATTGCAGAAGATATCGCTTCTAAAACCTATGTGGACGAGGTGAGCTATGACAAACCGCTTATTGCGCTGTTGAACGATAATGTGCGAAGGATTGGTCTTTGGATTTTAATTGCTAGCGGGGTTTTTACATTGATTTCCGTGCTGCTTATCAACAGTTCCATCCGTCTTTCGATTTATTCAAAGCGGTTTATTATCAAAACCATGCAAATGGTAGGAGCAACCAAAACCTTTATCCGTCGTCCCTTTATATGGACGAATATCAAATTGGGCATGTTGGGGGCTTTCTTGGCACTTATTGCTTTGGGTATAGTTCTTTATTATGTAGACCAGAACTTTCCCGAGTTAGCATTAACGCAAGACCTATTAGTATTGGTAGTATTGTTCTTGGGTATTTTCGGATTGGGTGTTATCATCTCCTGGGCAAGTACCCATTTCGCTACGCAACGCTTTCTAAACCTTCGTACCGACGACCTCTACTATTAAGTAGTCTCCTTTCTTTTTAAAAACTGCATTACATCGAGGATTCATCCTATGGTAAAATAGGTTTGGATTTATGGCGTTTTATTGGGACAACCCCATTCAGCATGAAAAAAACCATTATCGCCGCAAGCGCACTTGTTGTGCTAAGTTGTGCGTCAGACGGAGACTCCAATAATCCTGCAGATGACGTTCCAGGAGGAGACCCAAACAGCAGTATCCTATTCGAAAACCAAAATTTTGATATTGACGAACACTCCCCAAATGGAACGGTCATCGGCACAGTCGAAGCCAGTACCAATTCAGGGGCGGCCCTTACTTACACCATTGACGATGATAGCGGCGTAGAAGTAAATGAAACTACTGGACAACTTAGCGTTGGACCTAATTTGACCCTTGATTTTGAAACTGCACAAAGCCTAGATTTTACGGTTACCGCTTTTGATGGGGGAAATCTTGTGGATAGGACCTTTCAATTGAGCATCAACAATAGAGAAGAATATGATTTGCTCAATGCCGAAGAAAAAAGCAAGGTGGACTACTTTAAATATTTGACCTTATGGCAAGACCCTTCCAGTTCAACTTTGGACAATACGTTGCGATGGGAAGACCCCATGCGGTTGTTTTTGGATGGAGCCATCACCAACAATCATCGGTCTGCCATCGAAACCAGTTTGGAACAGTTCAATACTACTTTTGAGGATAGTTCTTTCGGGGTTTCTTTAGTCCCCACACAACAGGAATCGAATACCCATTTGTTTTTTGGTTCCAGTAGCGAAATGCAAAATTTATGGCCCGATATCCATGATGATTTAAATGGAGCCACCATCCCGGGTTATGCTACGTTCAGCTTTGCGGGACACCGGATATTATCGGCCAGAATATGGCTTACCAGTACAAGCCCTGTTGTTTTTGCCCATGAGCTTGGACATGCCTTAGGCTTAGGACATTCCAATGAGTGTGATAGCGTGAAAAGTTTTATGTGCCCTACGGTAAACAGCAGTCATTCCATCTTACCGGTAGAGCAAGAAATCTTGGGTTATTTGTATAGCGATGATATCCCCAGCGGTCTGGTACTTTCTGAGATTGAATTTGTTTTGGCTACGGCCATTCTTAAAGAAAAGGGTCGATAATTCGGTAGAAGCTTGATTTTGAAAACAAAAATCAAGTATCTTCCCGTATTCTGAATACATTTGCAACATGGGTAAGAAAAGTAAACAGGCAGTAAAGCCTACGAAACAGTTTATCTTCCAAAAGAAAAACTACACCTTCTTGTTTATCGGATTGGGATTTATCGCACTTGGTTTTATTCTTATGGCCGGCGGTGGTAGCGATGACCCGAACGTGTTCAATCCTGAGATATACAACTTTAGAAGAATTCGATTGGCACCGACTTTAGTCCTGATTGGACTTGGTATTCAAGTGTATGCCATTTTACTGAACCCCAACAAAAAGAAATCTTAAGCTTGGAGATAATAGACGCCATCATTCTGGGTATCATTCAAGGTCTTACGGAATTTTTACCCGTCTCCTCTAGCGGACATTTGGAATTGGGCAAAGCCATTCTTGGTGCGGATTCCTTACCCGAGGAAAGCTTACTATTTACTGTAGTCCTTCACTTTGCTACGGCGTTGAGTACATTAGTGGTATTCCGAAAAGATGTTGCTGAGATTTTGAAAGGCTTGTTCCAATTCAAATGGAATGAGGAAACCCGGTTTTCCTTAAAAATTATTATTTCCATGATTCCCGCGGCGCTCGTGGGCTTGTTCTTGGAAGACTTTCTTGAAGTATTTTTTGATGGGGCCATCATCATTGTAGGCATCATGTTGGTCATAACCGCCATTCTATTGTATTTGGCGGATATGGCAAAAACTACGAATAAAGATGTGTCCTTTCGTAGTGCCTTTGTGATTGGGGTGGCACAAGCTGTAGCCATTCTTCCTGGAATATCACGAAGTGGGGCCACGATATCCGCTGCCGTACTTTTGGGCGTGGACAAGACCAAATCAGCACGATTCTCTTTCTTAATGGTCGTTCCGCTGATATTGGGGAAAATGGCCAAAGACCTTTTGAGTGGTGATGTGAACTTTGTGGGGGACCAAGCCATTGCCATGGGAGCAGGTTTTGCCGCTGCATTTGTTGCTGGACTTGCCGCTTGTACCTGGATGATTAAACTGGTCCGTCAAAGTAAGCTTACCTATTTTGCCATCTATTGCCTTATCGTGGGCTTGATTGCCGTGGCTTGGAGCGTTTTCGGTTAATTTGCATACCGTTTCAGTATCATGAAAACTGCGCAAGACTTTCTCGAGGGACAAATCCTGCTGATTGACAAACCATTGGAATGGAGCTCTTTTCAAGCGGTCAACAAGTTGAAATGGGCCATTCGCAAACAATTTGATTTGAAAAAAATCAAGATTGGCCATGCTGGCACCTTGGACCCTTTGGCTACCGGACTTTTATTGATTTGTACCGGAAAATTCACCAAAAAGATTCCTGAATTACAGGGACAAAAAAAAGAATATACCGGCACCATAACCTTAGGTGCCACCACGCCTTCTTTCGACTTGGAAACGGAAGTAGACCAAAAATATCCCACAGAGCACATTACGGAAAAGCTACTTTTAGAGGCAACAAAACAGTTCCTTGGAGATGTGACCCAAACCCCTCCTATGTTTTCCGCGCTTAAAAAGGATGGAAAACGGTTGTACGAGCTAGCACGTGAAGGGAAATCCGTTGAAGTAAAATCGAGAAACATTCATATCGAAACCTTTGAAATTACTGGGATACAAATGCCGGAAGTACATTTTAGGGTAGTTTGCAGCAAAGGCACGTATATTCGTACACTTGCAGATGACTTTGGTAAAGCCCTTGATTCTGGCGGTCATTTATCCGCTTTGCGAAGAACTGGAATAGGTGATTTTCACGTAGATAATGCTGTAACCCCTGAAGTTTTTCAGCAAAAGCTGGTAAAATCAGGTTAAAATATGCCGAAAAATAGGCTTGGGTATTGTTATTGAAATAAAATAATTTAGAGAAATCGAGGTTATTATAGCACCATGAATCTTAACCGTCAACAACTTTCATTGCTGATTACAGTGTTTTCATTAAGCATTGTGGTATTGCTCTTGTACAATATCCATTTAGGAGGTACGCAAGAAGAGGAGTACGTGATTGAAATGAGTTTGGCGGATGAAGATATCGAGGAGCTTCTGGAGGAAGAGGAGCAACGATTGGAAGAATTAGCCAATAACGACCCCATCAAAAGCCACATGGCCTTCAATGAGACGGCCAAACCCACCGTAGGAAATCCCGAACCACTCAAAACCTTGGAAGAACTCATGGAAGAGCGAGCGCTTTCCAGCGAAACCGGAGAATACGTTTCAGACGGTCAATTTGCAGATAATCTAAAGAAATTAGCGGAGGAGCGAGACAAAAAGAAGCAACAGCTCAGTGAGCGAGAAGAGCAGAAGGAAACGTTTACCAACAACCTAAAGGACAAACGAACGTCTATCTCGTACTCGTTAGTAGATAGAAATGCCTATTCTTTACCCCCACCCATTTATACCTGTATTGAAGGCGGTAAGGTGGTTATCAATATCAAAGTAGGCCGCGATGGTTACGTGACGGAAGCCACGTTTAACGAGACCAGTTCAGGAACCAACAACTATTGCCTTATCGATAATGCGATTACCTACGCTTTAAAAGCCCGTTTCAATCCAGATTCCAAAGCTTCGCAAATCGGAACAATTACATACCTATTTCAACCCAAGTAGGCTGAGAATATCCGAGAAGATATCTTGTCCCTTGTCTTTATTATACCAAACTTGAAGGTCCTGTTTGAATTCTGGCGTTAGTTTGCCATGTTCTTTTTTGAATGCATCCACCATAGCGGTAGCCTTCGTAGACCTGGGACCCCAATCACCAACCACCTTATCTTTTTGAAGTACTATTAATTTGGGAATGGAACGGCTCTCGCCTGTCAAAAACAAGTCCATCAATTCTGGATTCTCATCCCGAAGTACAATGTTCAAAGAAATATTCGGGCTTGTCTCTGCTATTCGGTTGAGCACTGGCAAACTTGGTGAAGCATCCCCGCACCAACTTTCAGTCAAAACCAAAAACGTGGTCTCCACATCGTAGTTTTCAATATCAGATAGCGCCTTCTCGTCAAACTTCAAGGTCTTATCCCAACGTGCCATGCGCTTGTCGTTCAAGACAGTATATTGAATCAAGGAATCCGTTTGTTCCGGTCCAGTAGTTCCGCCATTCGATGTCAAATCATGAACCAAACTTCGATATGTTGGGTAATCCATCGCATGCAGCATGCTTTGATGGATGACATCCAAAACCTCTTCTTCTTGTGTCATTACGTTCATTTCCCAATGATTTGTTCAAAAATACGCTTTGAATTAGGGTTCAAAACTGATTTTAATCATTGGTAGTATAAAGTGTCAAAACCTTACCCAAAGGTACCGAACGCAAAAAAGCCCATCCTCATAAAAGAATGGGCCGTTTTTAACGGATAGATTTTAGTCCAACAATTCGAAAAGCACGAATTGATTTAGTTGTGGACCAAAAGCACTAAAGTTATTGTCAGCAACCAAAACCACGGACTTGTTTCCGTTGGCGAAATCGGGTCCGAAGGCAATTCCTTCAATATTATCGACTACGCCGTCGGTCAGTTGGTCTCGAATGTCTTCAAAGTCAAAGAGCAAGGTTTTCGTAGCAGGTGTATATTCCGCGCCAACCAAAGCATCCATACCGCTAATGTCTGTCGCATTGGAAATGTCCACATCATAAATTTTCACGTTGTTTCCGCCATCATCGTATCCTGTGGAAAAGGAACGCTCCAAGAACAAGAACTTATAGTCATCATATTGCAATAGTTCAACTACGCCGTTCAATTCGAAGGTTGAACCGTTAGCAGCAGGTCGCACTACTGGGTCCAATTCATACGCAAACTCCTTTCCAAAAGTATTGGAAACTGCATCGATGTACGCAATGCGAACGGGTGAATCGGTGTCTTGCGTTGTAGGAACAGGGCCATCTTGACGCAGCGGCAACTCCATCGTTACCCAGTAGCCTGATGCGTCATAGCTTAGGCTTATTCCCTCAAAGGTTCCATTCTGACGTGGCCCTTTGGTTTCGTCGGCCGATACCGCATATCGCGATGGAAGATTCGCTTCTTCCAAATACATTCCGCCAAAAGTAGCCGTTCGAACAAAGGGATTTACTTCGTTAGTAATGTTTCCTTCACTCGTCCAAACTACTTTTCCGTTAGCAAAACGAATAGCTTCAGGGTCTACTGTGCCCGGGGTAAAAGCTTGTCCATTGGTATCTTGCAACTTTACAACTTTGGTTAAATCCACTCCAGAAAAGCCATTTTCATCATATTGAATATTGGCTTTGTAAAAGCGAGCATCGTTAGGGTCATCGGCAATCAAGTACCAGATGCCTTCAGCATAGTCAATGGAGGAAAGCCCTCCTACCAGGGTACCTTGGTACATCGTTCCATCAGGAATAACATACTCATCGATATACTTCAGTTCTTTTTTGTTGATTCCGCCTACTGCATCGTCAACAAGGTCACAGGAAGCTAGGGTGAACAGCAAGGAAGCCGCCAACACCTTAAGCGTATTTTTTTTCATTTTCTTGGTGTTTTTTAGGATTCCTTAAAGGTTGGAATTTGCAATAGGGAATGGCTTAACCGAGTATTATCTATGTTTTAAAAAACCTCAAAATATAGCCGATTGAAAGGGTGAGTTAATGTTTAAGCAATCTTTTCTTTACCATTCCACCGCGGGTGTCATTTATGCTATTCATTACCACAAAAGCATTGGGGTCGATATGGTCGATTTCCAGATGTAGTTTTCGAATTTCAAGTCGGGTAATCACAGTATAGATGACTTCGTACTCCTGTTGTTGCCCGTTTTTGCCATAGCCCCCTCTGGCCGGATAAATCGTGAGGCCCCTCCCCATCTTCTCTATCACCATTTTTCGAATGTCTTCACTTTTTTGAGATATGATAGTCACCCCAGTGTATTCCTCAATACCTTCCACCACAAAATCCAGGGTTTTGGATGCCGCCAAATAGGTAAGCATTGAATACAGGGCTGCCTCGATGGACAACAAGTAGGCGGCTGCCAAGAAAATCACCACATTGATAAGAATGATGATATCCCCAATTTTAGCACCCCATTTGCGACTCAAAAAAATCGCCAACACTTCGGTACCATCCAAAACACTCCCTCCCCGAATAGATAAGCCAATGCCGGCACCAAGGAAAAATCCACCAAAAACCGCTACCAAAAGCTTGTCTTGTGTTACCTCAGGGAAGTTGACCAATACCAAGGTTAAGGCAAGTCCTAAAATGGCAATACAGGCTTTGATAGCAAACTGCTTCCCAATCACTTTGTACGCCATGTAAAGAAAAGGAGCATTGACTAAAACAATCAAAGCCGAAAGCGGCATAAAAGTAACTTCAGAAACCAACAGGGAAATACCGGTGGCACCCCCATCAATAAAGCGATTAGGCAACAAGAAGCTTTCCAAGCCAAAAGCCGCTGAAAAAATGCCTGAAACGATAAAAAAAGTATCCCTTAAAAACGGACGCAAGGTATCTTTCAATCCCCTAGGGACATGTAACCTTCGATACCCCAGCATACTTTTTTTTCGCGGCATACTTCAAACCTTTATAAGTTTAATGGGTTGATTGCCAAACTCTTGAATAACATGGCCTTGGTGTCGAAAAACTTGTTCTGCAACTCGTTTTGTTTGAGATACGCATCAATAAGTTTGCTCTCACGCGAATTGATTAAGAATAAAGAACTCTCACCAAAACTGAATTTTCGCTCTTCAGCGCTCAGCAGGGTGTTATAGTCACGAACAATATCGGCTATCAATTGGTTTTGGGTCGTGTAGGAATCCAACTCCCGGTAAATAGCAATAACCTTGTTCTGAATTTCAATCAAGGCGTTATCACGCTCGAATTCGGCATCCCGCAATTTGAATTTGGCCAATTTCAAATCTCCTCTTTCCTTTCTCAAAAACAAAGGGAATCGAAAACTTAGTCCTCCTTTATAATCCTCAGTAATGAACGAATTGGCGAGTTCTGGGGTTTCAGTCAAGAAATTGTATTCTACATCCAGCTTCGGGAGTAGTTTATTCGCTTTTAAGCGTTTGTCTACGGTTAAGCCATCAATTTTGAAATCCAACGACCGAAGTTTTGGATGGCTCCCCAATTGAAAGCTATCCAACGGCCTCCCCATAATCTCCAATGTAGTATCAATGTCGCTCTCCACGGTAGCATTAGGGACCACACCTTCTTGCAACTCAACCGGCACATCATTAATCCATAGAAAATTGGATAGCTGAAGCGAGGTTTTCATTAGTTTTACCTTAGCTTGCTCCAGACTCAACGCTCGGTTCTCCACAGCGATTTTGGCTTCTACCGTATCAATGATGGCAACATCCCCAGCAAGGGCACTTTGCTTTACCCCTTCGAAGCGTTGCTGTGCATTTTGTAGAAAATCTTCAAAAATCTCAGCATCTTGATAGGCCCGCAACCAATCGAAATATGCAAGTGAAGCCTTGTACAGAATCTCATTGACAAATAGGTCTTGGTCGGCCTTGGTCTGCTCGCGGAAAAACTTTGCTTTTCGCAAGGTGGCCATCCGCTCGTTTATCCAAAAACCTTGCCCTAGTGACATGGACACTCCTGCGCTATAAAGGCCATCTTCACTACCCGTTTCATCAAGCGCAATCAAATCTCCCTGGTTTTGTTCCAGGTTTCCTTTGATTTCAATACCAAACCAAGTGGGAATCTTGAACGTAGCGTTTAGTCTATCCCAATAATCGATACCCTTAAACTCTTTGCGCTCATAATCCACCTCAATTTTGGGGTCGAATCCACCTCGAGCCTTCATTAAATTGGCCTGACCAATTGCAATGGTTAATTGCGCTTGTTTGGCTACGGGATGGTATTTTTTCACATACCCCAAATACTCCTTGAAATTGAGCACCATGGTATCTCTTTTCACCTGGGCTTCAGAAGTACATAGCGTTGCTAGAACCGCAAGAAAAAGTATCTGGATTCTATTTTTTGCTGACATCTGCAGTTTTGTTTTCAGGTTGATAGTAGTTTGGAGGGAAACCGTTCAGCTGCCTCCATAACTCAAACCAAATGGGCACATCTTCTAAAAGAGCGATGGTGTTGGCACCAGAACCTACACGCAGGTCCTTGGGCCAATCTACATCTTCTTGATCTGGAGCCAGTAGGATTCTGTATTTTCCGTTATCGCTGATGAAGGTTTCAATCGCAACGACCTCTCCACCAAAAGTTCCAAAGGAAACGTTGGGCCATCCGCTGAAAACAATGGCCGGCCAACCATCAAATTGAATCCTGACCTTTTCCCCCAAATGCACCAAAGGCAAATCAATAGGCTCCACAAAGGTTTCGACGGCCATCTCGTAATCAGATGGCATAATTCCGACCAAGCGGTCACCTTCTTTGAAAGTTTCCCCGATTCCCGACTGCAACGCTTTATTTATGAAACCACTTTGCGGTGCTCTGATGTACAGCAGATTGTTCCGCATTTCGTAGTTGGTATATTCGTTTTCCAACTTGGTCACCTGGGCTTCCGAATCAAATTGATTGGATTGCGCGGTGAACATGTCACTTCGTGCTTTGGAAATCTTATCTGTGTATTCTGCTTGAATCCGATTGATTTCTACCTGTGCGTTGATGACGTTATTTTTACTCGCCAAAAGCTTGTTCTCTTGCGAAATAAGCTTGGCTTGGGTCTCCTGTAACTTCAAACGCTTTTCTTCCACATCGGTAACCGCCTTCAGACCTTCCTTCTCCAACTGGGTGGTTCGGTCAAATTGCCGTTGCGCAATGGTAATATTGGTATTGGCGGCTTCCAAATCAATACTATCACTTTGCACTTTCAGCCGCGACTGCAATAATTTGTTCCGCGCCTGCTCCAACTTCAATCCACGTTCTTGGGACAAAGCGGTTATTTGTGTTTCGAGGGCTTTAACCTTTTCTTGATAGGACGTCACAGACATTGCCTTGGCTTTAATTTGCTGGCCTGTTCGCTCTACCAAATTAGGGTCGAAATATTCACTTTTGATTTCGGAGATGTGAAGGATGGTATCTCCTTTTTTCACAAAATCTCCCTCCTTCACGTACCATCTTTCGATTCTACCTGGAATCGGTGATTGAATGGTTTGTGGACGCTGGTCTGGCTTTAGGGTTGTCAAGAATCCCTTACCTGTGATGTTCTGCGTCCAGGGCAAAAAGAGTACAATCAAGGCGATGATGGAAAACGCAGCCAAAAACCGATTAAAGTGCTTGTAATGTCTTTTATGAAAGACTTTGGCCCCTGCCCTGTAGCCTGTCAGGTCTACTTTGCGATTTAATTTGTTGTTCGAAATATTCAACATGGCTTTATCTTTCGCTGATTAATCTTCCGTTTTCTATCGTAATAATGCGTCCGCAACGCTCAGTCCATTTTGGATTTTCACTTACGATAACCAAGGCCCAACCATTGGTAGGGTCGGTTATGAAATCCATAATACGTTCTGCTTCCTGCTCTCCAAACTGATCTAGTGGGTCTTTAAGGATGAGAAGCTTTGGTCTACGAACGACACTTCGTGCCAAAACGATTTTTTTGGAAATGGTATATGGAATCTGTCGTCCTTCAGGATACAAAATGGTTTTGAGTCCATGAGGTTGCTCTTTGACGAACTGAGTTAAACCCGTATTCTCCAGAGCCCAATACACGTCTTCCTGGGAAATATCCTTACTACCAAAGGTGATGTTATCCAAAATACTTCCTTCAAACGGGGACTCTTCGGTCAAAGATTGCCCCAAATGGGAACGGTAGTAATTTAAGTTTACACCTTGTAAGGCCACATTGTTTACAAAAATCTTGCCTTGGTCCGGTTCAATGATTCCAGCAATGAGACGCAACAAAGTTGATTTACCCGACCCACTAGGACCCTGCAATAAAATGGTACAAGTAGGCGTAATGGTCAAGGTTACTCCGTCAATGATTTTCTTATCCCTTTCTGGAACATTATAGGATACTTCGTCCAACTCAATGGTAAAGCCTTCTTTTTCTGCAAAAGGCGTTTCTCCTTCTTGTGGCTCCAACTCTTTGTCTACAACTTGTCCTAATTTTTCAAGGGAAGTCAACAAATCGTAAAAGGTTTCCAGTCCAAGAATTAGTTTTTCTACGGAACTAATCACTAAAAGAATGATAATCTCCGCAGCCACAAACTGACCAATGTTCATTTCTTGATTCAATACCAACAACCCTCCAATCAAAAGCAAGCCTGCGGTGACCAACACCTTGAATCCAATCATTTGGATAAACTGGAGAATTAATACGCGGAAGTGGCTTTCACGAGCATCCAAATAACCAGAAACCAAACCATCATTTTTATCAATAGCATGAGAGGTTTTTCCGGAGAGCTTAAAACTCACCAAACTTCTCGCTACCTCTTGCAACCAGTGGGCCACCTTATACTTGTTTTTGGATTCGTCCAAACTGGTTTCCAATCCCTTCTGTGCGGTAAACTTGAAAACCACGTAAATCAAAACGATGAGCAACAATCCATATATAATGAAGAAAGGGTGGTAAAAAGACAGTAGCAATAATCCAAAAATGATTTGCAACAATGCCGCCGGGAAATCAATTAAGATTTTAGACAACGACTTCTGAACGGTCAACGTATCGAAAAAGCGGTTGGCCAACTCTGGCGGATAGTAATTCCGCAACTCGCTCATTCGAATTTTGGGAAAACGATACGCAAACTCAAAAGATGATCTGGTGAAGATTTTCTGCTGTACGTTTTCAATAATGCGTATCTGCATCAACTGAAGTACCCCAACGAACGCGACCCCCAAAGTGACCAAAACCACCAAGACAATCCAAGAAGTGCTCACTTGCGCACCTTGAATCAAGTTGATGATAGCCTGTATTCCCAAAGGAAGGGAGAGGTTGACGAGACCTGCAAAAATTGCATAGTAAAATATCTGAAGGATGTCCTTCTTATCCAAGGCCAGCAGGCCGAGAAGACGCTGCCAGGCAGTTAGGATGTTTTTAGCCATTAGATTTGGGTTTTAAGGTCCTGAAGACCAAATCCATAAAATATTCGGTTGGTGTCGTGGTTTCGTCGCAGTCAGTAAGCATGGGAAAATGCTCTTGCAAAAAATACTGATGCAATGAGCCTTCCAAGATGGTACTTGCCAAACTGGATGGATAAGGATATTGGTCATCCAAAAGCACGATCATTTCACGCAAACGGTTTACCAATCGCTTATAAATTATAAAGTAGCCGTCCTTATTCTCACGATCTACCTCTTTGGTCAAATACGATTTGGAGTATTCGTTTATGACAATTTTGTTGAGCAACACCTCATTGATGTGCGAGAATGAAATGTCTTCTTCCACCGTTTGGGTCAATATTTCTATGGCGCGTTGCAGCTTGTCTTTCTTGTTGGCAATACCGTTGGTGGCAAAAACCATTTTATATTCCAACCAACCCCAGTACCAGGATGCCAAATACAATAAAAGCTTGTGTTTGTTTTCGAAGTAACGGTAAATAGAGCTCTCATTTGATTTGATGCGCTCTCCCAATTTGCGGAAGGTGAAGCTCTCAAAACCCATTTCGTCAATCATCAAGATGCTCTGCTCAATAATGCGCTTGCCCAAATCAGAAGACTCTGGGTCCTTTAAATAGATTTTGTCATTAATCCCTATCCGTATAGAATGTATCAGTCTTTCCATAGTGGTTGATAGAATTTCGCTTGCAAATATAAAAGTATTACTATCATACAATAATAGTTTAACTACTTATTAACAATAGTAAAGCTATTTTATTGGCGATTAATTCTATCTTTACCAAGGTAGCGTTTGAAAAAATGTAGCTTATGAAAAGAAAATTACTCTCCTATTTTGTTCTCGCCGCGCTCCTTCTGGGTTCACTCTCGGCTCAGCAACAGTCCAAAACGATAAGTTTTGAACACTTTGCCAATAGTCGGGGCGACTTTGAAGGAGGCGCGGTATTAGAAATACCATATTCCGAAGTTGTATTGTTGAACAACCCATTAAATACCAGTTCGGGATTTGGTTTGACCTTGAATTTTCACGGTAATGTTTTGGTGGTGGACTATATGGAGGTACTCCCTAACGGAACAACCCAAGTGATTTTAAGAAGGGAAGACGGCAAAGATTTCTATGGATATCGGCCCACCCTAAAGGCTATTTTGGTCAAAAACGAAGTAGCTGATATTTCAACTAACCGATAAAAATACCTATGACTCGTTTTAGCATGCTAATTGCCATAATACTGGCGGTTGGCACCCTATCCGCGCAGCAACAAACCGCTCAAATAAGTACAGGAGACACGCTTGCTATCAAACAAGTAAATGCTTCTGGCTACGACCATATTTTGGTACCCAAGAAAAATTTCATCATCAAAAAGGGCGGTATTCCCGATATGAAACGATTGAATGGGACCCGAGTTATTGTTTCAAGTGTTGAAAACCAAAATGGTTATCAAGTCCAGCTCAAAAGGGTAGATGGAAGGCGTTTTTTTAATGCCTATTCCCTGCTTACCGCAGACGCCTATGAAGCGCTTCAAGCAGGCGAGTTGGTTCCCATTCGTTAAGTTTTTGTTCCATGATACTGGTTCATAGTAGTTGTAAGACCGCAGCGCAAGCAGATGCCGTGGTGACGTTTTTACTTGAGGAAAAACTTATGTTGAATGCCTTGGTTTCTGAAAAAATGATGTACAAAACGTCACTCCAAGGCCATATCAATGCCGATAGTCGCGTGTTGGTTATGGGCACAACCAAAGCACTTTTGTTCACGACAATCAATGAAAAAATAACATCGCGCTTCCCAAAAGAAACACCTTTGATTTATGCCATGCCTATTGTATATATGGATGAAGGACAAGGTCAGTTTTTAAGAGAGAATACCGAAAAAGTCTAGGTTTTATACTGGTTTCAAGCTGATACTTCAATTTCGAGAATACTGCCCCAAACTTTCCTGTAAAATTTCATATCATAATAATTCATTATGTATTTTATAATTAATATAAATAAAATTATATGAATTGTTCTTCCAATCTTTGCCAAAATCTTAAAACAACATGGATAGAATTACGATAGCGAAAGGAGACGGCATTGGCCCTGAAATCATGGATGCCACTTTACAAATATTAACTGCTGCCGGAGCACAACTCGAGTTTGACGAAATAGAAGTTGGTGAAAATGTTTACCTCAGCGGAAATACTTCTGGAATTTCAAAAGAAGCCTGGGAAACCATTCGAAAGAACAAGGTTTTTTTGAAAGCACCCATTACAACCCCTCAAGGTGGCGGGTATAAAAGCTTGAATGTCACCACCCGTAAATCTCTAGGATTGTACGCAAATGTGCGTCCTTGTAAAAGCATTCATCCCTTCGTGAAAACCAAACATCCCAAAATGGATGTGGTCATCATCCGTGAAAACGAAGAAGATTTGTACGCCGGAATCGAGCACCAACAAACGGATGAAGTAGTGCAGTGCTTAAAGCTGATTTCCCGACCAGGTTGCGAGAAAATCGTTCGTTATGCTTTTGAATATGCCAAACGCTACAATCGCAAAAAAGTGACCTGTTTTACCAAAGACAATATCATGAAACAGACCGATGGTCTGTTCCACAAGGTGTTTGATGAGATTGCCCCAGAATACCCAGAGATTGAAAGCGAACATTGGATTATCGACATAGGGGCAGCAAAGTTGGCCGATACTCCTGAGAAGTTTGATGTGGTTGTAATGCCTAACCTTTATGGCGACGTTTTATCAGATGTCGCAGCGCAAATCACCGGCTCTGTTGGTTTGGCAGGTTCCGCGAACATCGGAGAAAGTTGTGCCATGTTCGAAGCCATTCACGGTTCAGCCCCCCGTCGTGCCGGTCAAAATTTAGCCAATCCTTCGGGATTGCTTCAGGGCGCTATCATGATGCTCAATCACCTTGGACAAAATGACGTAGCTGAAAAAGTAGAAAACGCCTGGCTGACTACCATGGAAGAAGGTATTCATACCTACGACATTTTTGACGAAGACATTAGCAAAGAAAAGGTAGGGACCAAAGAATTTGCGCAAGCTGTAATCGCCAATTTGGGCAAAGTGCCCAATACCCTAAATAAAGTTTCCTACGAAAATAGCGACCCGCTAACCTTGCCTAAAACCATTCGCAAAACCCCTCAGGAAAAGATTCTAAAGGGTGTGGATATTTTCGTGCACTGGTCAGGAGAAGACCCAGATACCATTGCAGAACAATTGCAAGGTATTGAAAACGAAAATCTACATCTTCAGGTGATTACCAACCGTGGGGTTAAAGTATGGCCGAATGGTTTTGAAGAAACATTCTGTACCGATCACTGGAGATGCCGCTATGCCACGAGAAATGGAGCTTCAGTAGATATGGCAGAGATTCCACAGTTGCTGCAACGCGCTTTGGAAAACAACTTGGACGTAATCAAAACGGAGAACTTATACTTTTTTGATGGAAAGCAAGCTTTTTCAATGGCTCAAGGGCAGTAAAAAACGGCTTCAACCTAAAGATTCTTTGGAAAAAGAAACCTGCTACCGGGTACAACTGGTGGCAGGTACTTTTGATCCCTCAGAATCTGCGGAAGTATTGTTGTCATTGCTCAACTACAAAATCAAGTTTCACACGGTTCAACTGCTGAACATGGATGGAAGCGATAGCGAAGGCCGTGAAAAGTCGGAAAAACGCATTGCGCAGTTGAAAAAAGCGAAGCAAGAGGTAACCGATATTGTGGTGAACGCTAAAAATAACGGGCAACAGCTTGAAATCAGAAGTGATATTGAACTACATCCCAAAAAGCTGTACTAATATTCCTCTAGCCAGTGGAAATGGGTTTTCATGATGCGTTCCTTATCGGTGTTTACATAATCCAAAAATGCTTCTGCTACAGGTGAAAGCTTCTTTTTCTCTAACCATACCAGATTCCAGTTGGTAGTGATGGGCAAATTGCGTTGCGGAATGATTATTAGTTCTTCCGTAACAATCTCCCGATGTACGCCAATCAATGGCATTATGGAACAACCTAGACCCGCAATTACGGCTTGTTTGACCGCCTCGTTCGAGGTTAGTGCTATTTTTTTGGCTACGGTTATTTCCTTCTTAGATAAATAGCTTTCCATGGCAGCCCTGGTTGCCGAACCTTTCTCTCGAAAAATAAGCGGCGTGTCTTTCGAAAACAGGCTTTTGCTCAACTTCACATTCTTGAAGTATTTTGGATTAGCGACCAAATGTAAAACGTTGCGCATCAAGCCCACTTTGTTTAAAGATAAATGTTCAGGTAGTACGGATACCAGAGCAAAATCCACTTCATTTTCCTCTAAACTTTCCACAACTCTTGCCTTGTTCGTTACATCCATAATGAGATCTACCCCCGTATTTTCGCGAATGAATCCTGAAAGGAAATAGGGCATTACATATTTACCCGTTGACACCACTGATATCTTCAACTTCCCCGCTAGCTCCCCCTGAAAACCCAGCAATTTGTAGTTAATACTTTCTACCTCCTTCAAAATCCGTTTAGCCGCTTCAGCGATTTCTTCACCAAAATCAGTAATAAATAACTGACGTCCAACCACCTCCGTGAGCGGTATTGGGAACTGGTTTTGAAAATTCTTCAACTGAATGGAAACCGCGGGTTGCGTCAGGTGCAACTCCTCTGAAGCCTTGGTAACACTCTGTTTTTCAGCAATTTTTAGAAAGATGCGAAGCTGGTTTAAGGTATAATTCATAAAAATAAATTATCTAAAGCATAATAAATATAAATAAAAATATATGAATCAAATAGTTCAACTTTGCCCTCAAAATATTAAACATGGAGAACAAGTATTCCATTCCGGTTGAGAAGCGAATCAAAAGAAACAAAGCAAGCTGGTCCTTTTACAAGAGCCATTTTAGAAAAGCACTTTTACTGGGAGGGCTTTGCTTTTTTATTGTGTTGTCCCTTCAAAACGATTTCCTTTTCCTTGATCAGCTGCTACTGGCTGGAGGTATTGTCTTCGTTTTACTAATCGGTGCCATGTTGGCCAAAAATGAAAATTCCTAAGAACAAAATAGAAACCCATGGAAACATCCGTTAAAACAGAACAAAAAATTCAATTGGTACAAGGTTCCTTCACGGCATCTGAAGCCTGTGATGTAGTAACCGCCTTGTTGAATGAGAAAATCAACTTTCACAAACTACAGCGCTTGTCTTGGTGTGAAGGTGACAAGGATGCCAATACAAAATATCCGGACGAACGTATCGCCGAACTTGAAAAAGAAAAAGTAATTGCCCGAGAATTCATCAACAGCCTGCGCTATGAAGGCAAACGATTGAAAATCGAAGGCACCTTGAACATTACCTTGGAAGAATAATTCTGCATGGATTTTCATCTACTTGTCGACAATTTGACGAACCCTGCCTTGCTCTTATTCTTTTTGGGCATTATTGCTGTCCAACTGAAAAGTGATTTGAGCATTCCCGAAAACTCATCCAAATTCATATCGCTTTACCTACTTTTTGCCATTGGCTTTAAGGGAGGCATGGAATTGGCCCATAGCGACTTCAATATGGAAATTGTTTGGTCACTGTTCTTCGGGATTTTCTTGGCCGTGTCGGTCCCTGTTTTTGCCTATTTCATATTAAGGCGTAAGTTCAGTGTCGAAAATTCAGGAGCCATTGCCGCAGCCTATGGCTCCGTGAGTGCGGTAACTTTCGTGACCGCTATTTCCTTTTTGGAAATGGAAACCATCAACTTTGGCGGCCACATGGTTGCAGTGATGGCCCTTATGGAAGCGCCTTCCATAATAGTTGGGGTTTTGTTGATGGCTCTTTTCACCAAACAGAAAAAGGAGAAAAACAATTTTGGGAAGGTGCTACACCATTCCTTAACCAATGGTAGTGTGCTGCTGATTCTCGGTAGCTTGGCTATTGGCTTCTTTGCGAATGACCAACAGGCAGAGGGCATTAAACCCTTTACTACCGACATTTTCAAAGGATTCCTTGCTGTCTTTTTATTGGATATGGGAATTACCAGCGGTAGAAAGCTAGGTGATTTCATACGTAAGGGAAAGTTCGCATTGTTCTTCTCGGTGGGCCTTCCGATCATCAATGGATGCTTGGTGGCATGGTTCAGTCAGTTCATTACGGATAGTGTGGGAAATCGTTTCCTTTTCGCCATCCTTGCTGCGAGCGCTTCATACATCGCAGTTCCAGCTGCTATGCGCATTGCTGCACCTAAAGCCAATCCCAGTTTATACGTTCCTATGGCCTTGGCCATTACATTCCCTTTCAACATCACCTTGGGAATGCCGCTGTATCTGTTTATGATTCAAAGTTTTTAAATCCAAACCTAGCCTAATATGAGACTGAAGAAAGTACGTCCGGTCATGTTTCCGAATCACAATGAAAATGCCACCATGGCACCTTTACCTATTTCACCGAAAAAAGTGAAGCTCGGTGCCACTTTTAAAATAGGACGTCCTGCGAACGCCTCGTATATCTTTTTGGAAAACAGTATGCCTAAAGTCAACCCGAATCGAAAAATCATGATTCCCGTGAATCGATTGGTAGACCAAGTAGTTACCATCATTGGCATCGTTGAACGCGCCAATCAAAAAAAGACAGCCATTCTGGAGCGCATGGATAAGAATCATTTTTGTGAAGGACAGCCTAAAATATATGCCGACGTAGAAAATGCAGTAATTGCCCAGGAACTCATCGCCCTATAAGTTCGGGATTTGTGTACTTTTAAGTACAAACAAATCTTAATGAACAAACATCGTTGTGGCTGGTGCCTCGGAGACCCTTTGTACGAAGCGTATCACGATACGGAATGGGGTGTTCCTGTTAAAGATGACCTTACTTTTTTCGAATTTTTGGTTTTGGAAACCTTCCAGGCTGGTCTGAGTTGGATAACCGTGTTGCGAAAACGCGAACATTTTAGAAAAGTGTTTGACCAATTCAACTACCAAAAAATAGCACGCTATGATTCCAAAAAAATTGAAGCCCTTTTGGCTGACCCTGGTATCATCCGAAACAAACTCAAAGTGAATGCCGCCATATCCAATGCCAAGGTTTTTATGGAAGTGCAAAAGGAATTCGGAAGCTTTAGCACCTACATTTGGGGATTTGTCGATGGCATCCCCATCAAGAATCAATGGCAACATCATAAAGAAGCCCCTGCAACTACGCCCCTTTCCGATACTATCAGCAAAGACTTGAAAAAGAGAGGATTCAAGTTCGTGGGCAGTACCGTGGTTTATGCCTTTATGCAAGCGACCGGAATTGTAAACGACCATGAAGTCAATTGTTTTCGTTATGCAGAAGTGTAGCCGACTCATTTTTATAACATGCTGCTTCTGTGTAGTTCTGGGCAACGCCCAACAGAAAAAAGAACGAGAATTTCGCGTAACACGAGAAGCGATTCCTGAAAAAGCCCTGCAACTGCTAAACCCCTACCTGGAAGATGCCAAAAGGGTTCGGTATTATCAGGAGACGGATGGAAGCAAAAAAAGTTTTGAAGTCAAGTTCAAAAAGGGCAAACTACGATACAGTGTAGAATTTAATCCAGAGGGTAATCTGGAAGATGTGGAATTTCTCATCAAATCAACGGATATTCCAGATGAGACTTGGGAAGCCATCCAGTCTGAATTTCAAAAGAAGTTTAGCAAGACCTACGTCAAAAAAATTCAACAACAGTATCCCAGCGAGGGTAAAGCGGAAGGTGAAGTTTTGAAAGAGGCTTTTCAAAATTTGATTCTGCCATATATCCGATATGAATTGGTGGTCGCTGGAAAAACCCAAAACCACCATCGCTTGTACGAAATCCTATTTGACGCCAACGGCGAACTGTTATTATTTAGGGAATTTGCACCAACCAACTATGACCATGTCCTCTATTAAAAGGGGCTTCTTATTCCTTGTTTTGTTTGCCTATTGGAATATCCAAGGGCAAGAAAATCTAACGGGTTTTTGGCAACCCCAAATGGGATTGGGTTATCAACTCTCCGAACAGTATGCTCACAACTTTTCCGTTGCTTCCCGATTTTTCATTGTAGAAGAAGGGGAAACAACCTTTTCGAACCGTCAAATTGATGTAGTTCATTTTTCAAATTATAAAATTCGAGAAAACCAGAGTCTTGCTTTAGGCATTCAATATCGTTTTCGTGAAAACTTTGATGGTGGTGCCAATGAGTTGCGCCTTACCCAACAATACAACCAGCGTTCCCGTCCTTTTGTAGTTCGTTTTGGTCACCGCATTCGTTCGGAACAACGTATCACCAGTGTACGGACCACCCATCGGTTTCGCTATCGGTTTGCACTGGATTTTCCTTTGCAGGGTGAAAAGTTGGATGTGGGCGAAGCCTATTTGGTAGCGACGGTAGAACCATTATTAAGTGTTGCTAAAGGACGTAATCCAGAATATGACGGACGCATCAGCGCACAAATTGGATGGCAATTGCAAAAGGATTTCAAAATTCAATTTGGGACGGAATATAGAATGGAAGATTTTACCAATACCCTTCCAGAACATATTTTCTTTATTCTGTCTTCGGTACAGCTAACGTTGTAAAATCTCCATGAACAACGACCGGGGAATAAGCTCTGCCCCAAGACTTTCCAGATGGTCGGTATGTATTTGGCAGTCCACCAATTTATATCCCTTTTCTTCTACATCCTGTACCATTTTAATGAAAGCAAACTTGGATGCATTCGGTTCCTCACTAAACATACTTTCACCGCAAAAAACATGACCCAAATCCATTCCATAGAGTCCTCCAACCAGTTTTTCATTCTGCCACACCTCATATGATTTGGCTAGCCCCTTTTCATTCAATTTGATGAAGGCTTCCTTCATTTTTCGTGTAATCCAAGTACCTTCCTGGCCTTTTCGTTCAATACTAGAACATTTTTCAATGACCTGCTCGAAGGCTTGGTTGACGGTAATTTGAAAACGGCCACGACGTTCCACGCGACGCATACTTTTGGAAACCTTAAGTTTATGGGGGTATAGTACCATTCGAGGGTCTGGACTCCACCAAAGAATCAGGGCGTCATCATTAAACCATGGGAAAATGCCGCTTTTATAGGCCAAAAGAAGTCGTTCGCTTGATAAATCTCCACCCACGGCCAAGAGTCCATCTTCATTGGCACGTTCTACAGGGGGGAACTCCAATCGGTCACCTAAGAAATAAAGTCCAAAATCGTTGCCGTCTTTTTGCAACCTCGTTTTTTTTAAAGGTACAAAAGTCCTTACAACACAAGAAGTGCAATCAAAAAGATACTGCTCGAAACCAGCATGAAAATCAGGGTATAAGGAAGAATTTCCTTGGCTTTCAGTTGTGTGATTCCCAAAAGGGGTAATGCCCAAAAAGGTTGAAGCATATTGGTAACCTGATCACCATAGGCCAGTGCCATTATGGCTTCGGGTAAAGGCACTCCAAGTTTTAAGGCTGATTCTACCACAAGCGGACCTTGAATAGCCCATTGCCCCCCTCCGCTGGGCACAAAAAGATTGACCAAGCCCGCGCTAAAAAAAGTGTAGACCGGAAGCGTTACTTCAGTGCTTACCGAAACAAAAAAGTCTGATATTTCTTGAATTAAGCCACTTTGGGCCATAACACCCATAATGCCAAAATACAAGGGGAACTGAATCAGAATACCCGAAGTGTCTTTTATCGCTTCATTCACGGCCTGCAAAAAGCTCTTAAAATTACCATGTAGGACGATTGCCAAACCCAACATGAAAAGATTCAACATGTTTGGCGTGATATTGAAACTTTTCAGGAGACCACCATACTGCACCACAAATGCCGCGAGAATGAGCCCCCCAAAGGACCAAGCCAATACTTTGGAATATTCCAATCGTTCAGCTCCTGAAACGTCAACTTCTTTGGCGTTATCTAAATGATAGGCCTCTAATCTTTGTGGAGGGCTGCTCTTTTTCCTACCCAAGAAAAAGACCAAGAACGCTATGGCTAACAGCACCAAACCAAAAATGAGCAAGTTCCAGACACTGAGAATGGTTTCAGCCGTAGGGATGGTTTCTGGCAGAGGCCCAAGCGTATTCGAAAGATTGGCCAAAAGGTTTTGCAAATGACCTGCTTCGGCAACTTTTAGTGGAGCAGAACCACTGATACCCCCATGCCATACCATTAAGCCGGAATAGCCACAAGCGCCTATTAAAGGGTAATTGATGTTGAGGTTATTCTGTTGGGCGTGTTCGCCAACTTTTCTTGCCAGAATCGCACCAAAAATCAATCCAAGTCCCCAATTGAAAAAAGAGACGAGCATCGTTGATACCACCACAATTACTGCCGCAGATGAAGTAGACCGAATGCCTTGGGTAAGGCCCAGTATTATGCGTTGCATTGGTTTGCTGAGTACAAGAACATGACCCAGTACCAAAATCAGCATCATCTGATAGGCAAATACCAGTAATCCTGGATTCCAGATACCCGATTCCCAGGCTTTCAATACGAAAGCAACATCGCCTTTTGCCTCTGGCGAAAAGATGAGAGCCAAAAGCAGGGTGAACAAAGTCAACAACACGGCAATCGTAAAGGGCGAAGGTAAGAATCGCCGAAATGCTTGCGTTATAACTTCGGTCAGTCGCAAATCAATTAGAACGGTAAGTCGTCGTGGTCTTCCTCGTTTAAGTCATCAGCGGGTTCAAAAGCTTCCATGGGAGGAACCGGCGGCATGTTTTCAGCACCTTCGTTGGCCCCTTCAAGATTTTCAATACGCCATCCTTGAATGGAATTGAAATATTTCGTTTCTCCTTGTGGATTGACCCACTCGCGTCCGCGAAGGTTAATGCTTACTTTGACCATTTGTCCAACTTGATACGTGTTCAAAAGGTCACATTTGTCCTGCACAAATTCGATACTGATGTGTTGTGGATATTGTTCTTCGGTAGTTATTACAATCTCGCGCTTGCGAAAACCGTTGTTTCCATAGGTTTTCGTTTCATCAATCAGTTTTATTCTTCCTTGAACTTCCATATTATTTTAAACTTTACTGAATGCCCAAAAGTACAAAAACACAACCCATACCCTAACACCTTGACAATTGAACTATCAACAAAATCTTGGTTTTTGCGTTATCTTTAAACAACCCTAGTGCATTGTAATGGATTTTGTTCCTAAAAGAAAAGCATCCAACATCATTCTCTTGGTATCGGCTTTTGTCATCGTTAGCCTTATTCTTTGGAATACCAACAGTTTCTTTAAAAAATTCAAGGAAGAGGAACGGCTGAAAATGGAGATTTGGGCTACTGCTCAGCTGGAGCTTATTGAATCTTCCGTAGACCAAGAACTTGGAAACCTTACCCTGAAAGTAATGGGGAACAATACCTCAACCCCCATGATTTTGGTACACGAAGAAGGAACCATCAAAACACATAATTTCCCAGCTGAAAAAGTGCTGGACACCGCCTATATCCAAACCAAGATTGAACAATTCAAGCGCGAAAACGAACCTATTGAGATCGTTCAAGATGGCGAATTGCTGGAAACCCTCTATTATGGTAATTCGGAGGTATTGAACAAACTGAAGTTTTATCCGCTAGCACTATTGCTCATTATTTTTCTGTTTGCTGCCGTGATTTTCTTCTTTTTTAAAACCAACAAAGCGTCCGAACAAAACAAACTTTGGGCTGGAATGGCAAAAGAAACAGCACACCAAATTGGAACGCCGTTGACTTCACTGCTCGGCTGGAATGAGCTTTTGAAAACGGAAGACATCAACCCCGACATTACCCATGAAATTGGAAAAGACATTTTGCGGTTGCAAACGATTACAGAACGCTTCTCGAAAATAGGCTCCATTCCCAAGTT
Source organism: Bacteroidota bacterium (assembly GCA_039820925.1). Lineage (GTDB taxonomy): Bacteria > Bacteroidota > Bacteroidia > Flavobacteriales > Flavobacteriaceae > Flagellimonas. The sequence continues at coordinate 27,067 of JBCBPD010000047.1, forward strand.
GGAAGTTCATGATATTGTTTCTGAAACTGAACAGGCCTACGAATACCTGAAACGCAGGAGTTCACGTTTGGTGAATTTCTCCTTTAGTTCTGAAATTGATAAAATGCCTGTGTTGCTCAATCCACCACTTTACAACTGGAGTATTGAAAATCTTGTGAAGAACGGTATTGATGCCATGAAGGGAAAGGGAGACATCAGCATACAAATTGAGCAGAAAGGACAACATGTGAACGTACTGGTTACTGACTCTGG
>JBCBPD010000048.1:0-25941 GCA_039820925.1 Bacteroidota bacterium
ATGTTGCCCCTAAGGCGATGTAAACGATGATTTTATTACGGTCGGCATTTTGGCGATTCACCTCGTTTTCCAGTTCCTTCGCTTTTAAATCTTGCTTGTTGTTCTTTAAAAGAAGAAAAGCTTTGGTAAAGAGTTTGCAAGAAAGCAATACCCAATACCTCAAAGCGAAGAAGAAAGCAGAAGAGCTTTCTGAAGTGAAAACAAACTTTTTGTCTGCCATCAGCCACGAGCTGCGAACACCATTATATGGGATTATTGGAATTTCTTCCATTTTGCAACAGGATAAATCCTTGGGAAAATTCAAGGAAGACATCACATCATTAAAATTCTCTGCAGATTACCTTTTAGCCCTTATCAATGATTTGCTCTTTCTGAACAAGTTGGATGCACTGAAAAATAGAAAGCTCGAACAGAAGCCTTTCCAGCTAAGAGAACTTGTTGTGAACATTATCAATTCGTTGGAGTTCATGCGCTCGAAAAACAATAATGTTTTCGAAGTAAAAATTGCCGATGAGGTTCCGAACTTTTTAAAGGGGGATTACGTAAAGCTTTCGCAGATCTTGATTAATCTTATTAGTAATGCCTGCAAGTTTACTGAGGAAGGAACCATCACCATCGACATACAACCCGAACAGGTTTCTGAAAATTCCATCAAGCTCAATTTTAGAATCGCAGATAACGGATTGGGGATATCAGAAGAAAAACAACGAATTATTTTTGATGAATTCACTCAGGATAAAAAATCCAATGACTTCCAAGGCACTGGATTGGGTCTTGCCATTGTAAAGAGGCTGTTAGACCTGCATGATGCCCCAATTGGACTAAAGAGTGAAAAGAACGTAGGGACCGAGTTCACGTTTACCATCGTATACGCGATTGCCCAAAAAACAGAGGTTGTTCAGAAGAAAGAAAAAGTCAACCGAAACGTTGAAGGCAGTCATATCCTTATTGTGGATGACAATCGCATCAACCGATTGGTTACGCGAAAGATTTTGGAAGGAAACAAGTTTACTTGTTCCATGGCAGAGAACGGACAAGAGGCACTCAACATTATCGAAAATGAGGTTTTCGATATGATTCTTATGGATGTAAACATGCCGGTCATGAATGGTTTTGAAGCAACCAAAGCTATCCGTACATTCAACAAAGCCGTACCGATTATTGCCTTAACGGCTACAGACCCAACCAAGTCGTTTGAAGACCTTCGTCAAATCGGGTTTACCGATCTTATCATTAAACCTTATGACACGACAGACTTTTTGGAGGTCATCAAAAAGAACTTTAATTCTACCGTTTCCGTATAAACCGGTCAGGGCTTGCGATAAGCATTAGCAATACCGCCCATAGTCAATCTTAATATCCGCATAACGCAAATAGATCAGGGGTAGTGTAAATTTATTGGGGATAGAATTATTTTTATCTCAGTAAGTACCTAAAAACACTATTTACATGGATCATATGCACAACGGTGCTGGCGACGCAAGCCAGTGTCCTTTTCTCAACGGCGACTTGAAACAAGCTGCCGGTGGAGGCACCACGAACCGCGATTGGTGGCCTAATGCACTGAACTTGAATATTCTTCGTCAACATTCCAATATGGCTGACCCCATGGACGAAGATTTCAACTACGCTGAAGAATTCAAAACCTTGGATTTGGATGCCGTCAAAAAAGATTTGACCGACCTTATGACCGATAGTAAAGATTGGTGGCCTGCTGATTACGGGCATTACGGACCGTTCTTTATTCGTATGGCATGGCACGCCGCGGGAACGTATCGTATTTCCGACGGTCGTGGTGGAGGCGGTACCGGAGCACAACGCTTCGCCCCATTGAACAGCTGGCCTGACAATGCCAACTTGGATAAAGCAAGACTATTGCTTTGGCCTATCAAACAGAAATACGGAAAAAAGATTTCTTGGGCTGACCTATTGATTCTAGCAGGAAACGTAGCACACGAATCCATGGGCTTACCGATGTACGGTTTTGCCGGTGGTCGTGAAGACATTTGGCAACCTGAAGAAGATATTTATTGGGGTTCTGAAGCCGAATGGTTGGGGAACAAAGACCGATACAATGAAAAAGGTGAATTGGAGCAACAAATGGGTGCAGCTCATATGGGATTGATTTATGTGAATCCTGAAGGACCGAATGCAAATCCTGACCCACTAGCGGCCGCACACGATATCCGTGAAACCTTTGGTCGTATGGCAATGAACGATTACGAAACTGTAGCCTTGATTGCTGGTGGACATACTTTTGGAAAAACACACGGAGCCGCAAGCGATGCTGAATTCTTGGAAGCAGAACCAGCTGGCGCTCCTATCGAGTTGCAAAGCATGGGTTGGAAGAGCAACTTTGGTTCAGGTAAAGGTTCTGATACCATTACCTCTGGACTTGAAGGTGCTTGGACGGACACACCTATCAAATGGAGTCACAAGTACCTTGAAAACTTATACCAACATGAGTGGGAATTGACTAAGAGTCCAGCTGGAGCATGGCAATTCCAACCCAAAGATGGTGCTGCTGCGGGTACCGTGCCAGATGCACATGACCCAGATAAAAAGCATGCGCCTATCATGTTGGTAACTGACATGTCTTTGCGCATGGACCCAGAATACGGAAAGATTTCCAAGCACTTCTTGGAAAATCCTGAAGAATTCAAAGAAGCCTATCAACAAGCATGGTTCAAGTTGACCCACCGTGATATGGGACCTATTGATAGATATTTGGGCGCAGAGGTACCGGCTGAGCCTTCCATTTGGATGGACCCTGTTCCTGCAGTGGACCACGAGTTGATTTCTGAGGGGGACATCGCTACCCTTAAGGAAAAAATCCTAGGTTCTGGATTGTCTGTTTCTCAATTGGTATCGACCGCTTGGGCTTCCGCTTCTACTTTTAGAGGTTCTGATTTTAGAGGAGGGGCCAATGGCGCAAGAGTTCGTTTGGCACCACAAAAAGATTGGGAAGTCAACAACCCAGCACAGTTGAGCAAGGTATTGGAGACCTTGGAAGGTATCAAAGCTAATTTTGGCAAAACCGTTTCCTTGGCGGATTTGATTGTCTTAGGTGGATGCGCCGGAGTTGAAAAAGCTGCTAAAGATGCGGGTCACGATATCAATGTACCTTTTACACCTGGTCGTACCGATGCTTCCGCGGAAAATACCGATGCAGAATCTTTTGATTGCCTTGAGCCTATGGCAGATGGTTTCAGAAGCTACCTTGGTGGAAAGTATTCTGTAAAATCGGAAGAGCTATTGGTAGACAAAGCACAATTGATGACTTTGACCGTACCTGAAATGACAGCACTTGTTGGAGGGATGCGCGTTTTGGACACCAACTTTGATAAATCCCATAACGGAGTATTCACACACAATCCAGAAACCTTGACGAATGATTTCTTCGTGAACTTGTTGGATATGAATACTGAATGGAAATCCATTCAAGATGATGAGGTTTTTGAAGGAAGAGACCGCACTACAGGCGATTTGAAATGGACTGCTACCCGAGTAGACTTGATTTTTGGTTCGAATACCGAACTAAGAGCAATTGCTGAGGTGTATGGTGCTTCTGACGCGAAAGAAAAGTTCGTGAAGGATTTCGTCAAAGCTTGGGACAAGGTGATGAACTTAGACCGTTTTGACTTAAACTAAGACCTAATATGGCTTTTAAAGAACGCTCCGCTTGTCGGGGCGTTTTTTTATAGCGTATACTGCAAACGAAGGCCGGCATACCAATTTCGTCCTTCCCCTGGGTAGAAAAACCTTGGGGCATTGCCGCCAAACCCTACCGCATTGACCAACACCGACTGCGCATAGTTCGTGTCAAAAACATTGTTGACCCCAAGGTTCAAACCGGCATTCAGATTTGGTAACACATCAAATGCGTAGCGGACATTGGACCGAAATACGTTGAAGGATTCACTTTGCAACGTACTGGCATCATTCAATGGAATGGCGTCCACATATTGATGGTTGAACGCAAATCGAAACCCTTTGTCGTTACCCAATAGCACACCCGATTGAATACGGTTTTTTGGAACACCAGTCAAAGCATTTCCAGAAAAATCATCATCACCATCGACAAATTCAACAAAGGAATGGTCATTTAAAGTATAGCTCAAATAAGGAGCGGCCCAAAAGTTTTGTACTAGTTTAAAACGATAGCGAACATCAAGTTCCCAACCTTGATGCCGGGTTTGTCCTGCATTAATTCCGATGAACTGGTCTTCGGCCGTTCTTCGTGATACCAGAAGGTCCTCAATGTCCATACGGTAGAAAACAGAGGTAATGCGAAGACGATTATCGAAGAAAGCAAAACGCCCGCCTACCTCATAACTTGTTCCGGTTTCTTGCGCAATTTCAGGATTGATAACCCCATCTGGGGTCAAGGTCTCCTCCAAACCTGGGTTAGAAAAACCGCTTGCCACATGGGCGAAAAGTATTCCATTGTTTAAGGTGTACCGTGCTCCGAAACTCGGGAGTAAAATGGAATCGAATCCTCTTTCTGCGGAGGTGTTTTCCGCTCCATCGTTGAACAAATCCCGAAAATCAAATTGGGTTTGGTTCCAAGCCAATCCCGCTTGAAGGGTAAATCGTTCTCCCAAGGGAAGCACGTACTGTCCAAAAACGTTCCATAAATCCCGGAATTCCTTATTTCTAGAAAGTCGTTCACCTTGAAGGCTACCATTGCCATCGTTGTCCCGAAATTGATTCCGGAAGGTACTCCAATGGTATTCATCTTTGTATAGTTCTGTTCCAAAACTGAATTCTCCTGGTCCTAAATTGCCTTTGAAAATCGAACGAATCCCAAATCCTAGCGTATACTCATCCAAAATATTGAAGGGACGCGGTTCGTAGTGGTCCAAATACGTATAGAATATGCTTGTGGTGTTTTGAAAGTTTGGGCTAAAGTCATAAGTATGCGAAAGTCCGGTGAGGGTGTAGCGATTGTCTTCAAAACCCCTTGCGGCTAGCCAATTCGCTGCAGCGAGTCTTGGATTTTCTCTAAAATCAGTTTCATTCAAAGAGCTTGGGATACCTGCGTTGTAGTCGATATGATTCACCAATAAATCAAGCTTGGATTTCAGTGAAATCCGAATAACAGAGGTCAATAAAATGCCATCACGGTCGAAGCTGTTGTTTTGTCGGAAACCGTCTGTGCTAAAATGATTGTAGCTCAGACTGATATTAAAGTTGCGTTCGGAGTGCCGGAAGGAAACGTTGTTTTTGATTTGGTTATAGGACCCGACGGTAAATCGATTACTCAGAAATGTTTTGCCCACTTGTGGTGGTCGAGTGGAAAGAACAATCGCGCCACCGAGGTTTGTACCCAAAGTGACCCCTTTCGGGCCTTTAACCACTTCAATATTTCCTAAATTTTCAAAATCAAAGGCCTCAATGGTGGATACCCCAGTACCATTGGTGATGGGAATGCCATTGAAGTACATTCGAAGTTTATCGGTGCTAAATGGGGTTCGAGCACCCAAACCCCGAATGGTAATGCGATTGGTGTTCAATGCTCCGGACAACAAATACACCCCCGAAATTTGATTCAAGCCAGAAGCGAAATCAGCTGGGCCGAACTGCTCCAACTCAGCGATGCCTATTTCAGAAGAAGGAGTAATGCCAGAAGCCTTTTTTTGGATGAGATTCTCCAAAAGAATGACTTCATCCAAGTTGGTAATGGAATCGGTTGGTGATACCTGTGCCTGAGTGACTCCGCATGTTAATAGCAGGAGGAGCAGATGAAAATAAGAAAAAGAGGTTTTCAAGAAAACTAGTCTTTTGGGAGGGTTATGGTTTTGCCTTCTTGCGCACTTTTTCGCGCAGCATCCAATATTTCCATTACCACCATATTATTTTCCAAGGCGGAAAGGTCACTGGGGTTCAACTTTAATTTGCCTTTTACTACGGAAGCCAAAAGGGAAAAAGGGTCGTTTAAAGGCGCAGGCCTTTCTTTTAAATCGAAGACTTCTTCGCTAAATCCGTCATAACCCTCCGCAATACGCAGGCGTAGTTGATTACGGTTATCCGCAAACAGCGCTCCTGTGAGGCCATACAATTCCATATCTTTTCGTCCAATGGGCCAATTCCAAGAGGCTTGAATAATGGCTTGACTGCTTGGGTATTGGAGTAAAATAATCGCGTCATCATCTACTTTGGGGTTGTTCTCCGCTTGCAGTTGTTGGGTGATGGCCGTAACTGACGTAGGTCGTTCCCCTTTCATCAGCCAAGTCATCAAATTGGCACCGTAACAACCAAAATCCATAATAGCACCGCCCCCATTTTCTTTTGGGTCGAACAACCAATCCAAAAATTCTTGGTCAATGCCTAGTTTGGCCGGACCTCGATGCCCATCTCGGACAATTACTTTTCGAAGCGCTCCAATACTTCCATCCTCCAATAGGGCTTTTGCTTTATGGTTGGTTGGATACCATGTGGTTTCATAGTTGGTCAACAAATGGATTTTATGCTTTTCTGCGAGTGCTTTCATTTTTTCAGCGTGCTCCATACTGACCGCCAAGGGTTTTTCCACCATCACATGAATGCCTTTTGGGGCACAAGTTTCAACTACTTCAAGATGTTCGTAAATGCTACCGAAGGCGGTTACCGCTTCTGGTTGGGTTTTCTGAAGCATTTCTTCCAGTGTGTCGTAGACCAAATCCATAGAAAGCCCATGTTGTTCGGTATAACGTTGGGCCAACTCTCGATTGGGTTCCGCAATACCCACGATTTCAATGTCGCCAATATTCTCTCTTCCCAAAATCCAATGTACGTGGGTATGGGTAAGACCTGCGACTCCTATTTTCAGGGGCGCTTCTTGTGCTAGAGAGGATGATAGTGTCATAGATATGAGGCAAAAAAGAAGAAACAAAATACGATGCATGCGTATGAGTATGGATGGATTCGCCGTAAAAGTATACAAATGATGGGGTATTCCCTTTGACAAAACAAGCGATGAATGGTTTAAAACCGAAATCCTATGGAAAGTCCGCCGCGATACATGAACGCATCTTGAAAACGTTCAGGATTGATGTTTCGACCAAAGCCCCCAAAAATTTCGAGGGTAAACTTTTCGCTTCGTGTAGCCCATTTGCTTCCGCCACCTAAGCCCAAGGCAACAGTATTGTATTCGTTATCGGGTAAAAGGTTTGCTGGGTCTTGTTCTTCTTCACCTGAATAATACAGTGCAAAAGCTTCCGCAAAAAAACCTGCACGGTGTTTGTACCCAAAATAGGCACGGAAATTTCCGCTAATACCAAAATTCCCATTGAAGTCTGTCGCATCATCATCGAAATAAACGGTGCCTCCAATACTGGTATCTTCGGAAATGTAGTGTTCATAGGACCCTTCGATTGAAGTTGTGGCTAAAAACAAACCAATGTTGAATTTGACTTCATGGTTCAAACGAAAGGTAGGATAGGCTTGCGCTAATAAGGCAGTTGAGGTGAAAAGGAGGAAAACAATAAGGAGCTTTTTCATGAAAGATTCGCTTTAAACAAAGGTAACTTTATTCTCAACGGATATTTTACCACCCTTATTACAATGCCTATTTTTAGTGAAAATTTAGCATATGACCATAGCATCATACAATGTGAACGGAATACGCGCTGCAATGAACAAGGGTTTTGTGGAGTGGTTGAAGGCTGTAAATCCGGATGTTATTTGTTTACAGGAAATCAAGGCCTTGGAAGAACAGGTGGATGTGGTAGCATTGGAGGCGATTGGCTATACCCATAATTATTGGTTTAGTGCACAGAAAAAAGGCTATAGCGGAGTAGCGCTGCTTTGTAAAACCAATCCTGACCATGTTGAAGTGGGCACTGGAATTGATTACATGGATTTTGAAGGACGAAATATCCGTGCTGATTTTGGAGATGTTTCTGTGATGAGTATGTATTTGCCTTCAGGTACGAATCTGGACCGTCTTGAACTCAAGCTGAAGTATATGGCTGACTTCCAGGAATATGCCAATGACTTGCGCAAGGAACGTCCCAATCTTATTGTTTGTGGCGATTATAATATTTGTCACGAGGCGATTGATATCCATGATCCAGTCCGAAACAAAAATGTTTCAGGATTTCTTCCTGTAGAAAGAGAATGGCTAGGAAACTTTATCAAAAGTGGATTTATTGATAGTTTTCGTCATTTCAATCCCGAACCGCACAACTACACTTGGTGGAGTTACCGCGCCAACGCACGTGCCAACAACAAGGGCTGGCGTTTGGACTATGGTATGGTTTCCGAAACCCTGAAAGACCGTTTGAAACGTTCGGTAATTTTGAACGAAGCCAAACACAGTGACCATTGTCCTATTCTTTTGGAAATTGAAAAATAACGCAGCGGTAAAGCACTAAATAACCGAAACCCTTACTTTTGGGGTTTGCCATTTTTGACCACATGAAATACACTCGCATTCCACATACCGATATCCGAATCAGTAAAATATGTTTGGGCACCATGACCTACGGAAGACAAAACTCCGAAGAAGAAGGTCATGAACAAATGGATTATGCTTTGGACCAGGGGATAAACTTTTTTGATACTGCTGAATTGTATCCCATTCCAGCCAAGAAAGAATTGTATGCCGTTACCGAGGAAATCATCGGAACCTGGTTCAAAAAAACTGGAAATCGTGATAAAGTGGTGTTGGCCAGTAAAATCGTAGGTCGTGCGGAGTTCACCAAACACATCAGAACCACAGGTTTTACCAAAGATTCTTTGATTAGTGCGGTGGATGGGAGTTTAAAGCGCTTGCAAACTGACTATATTGACTTGTATCAGTTGCACTGGCCCGAACGAAATACGAATTACTTTGGGCAAAGAGGATACGACGCCCATACGGTAGACCTTTGGGAAGATAACATCCATCAAGTTTTGGAAACCCTCCGGGATTTGGTTAGCGAAGGAAAAATTCGTCATGTTGGACTTTCGAATGAAACCCCTTGGGGGACCATGCGCTTTTTGGAAGAAAGCAAGGTGCACCAAAGCCTTCCGCGTATGCGTACCGTACAAAATCCGTACAGTCTGTTGAACCGATTGTTCGAGGTAGGGTTGTCTGAAATTGCACAACGCGAAGGATGTGGTCTTTTGGCCTATTCACCGCTAGGATTTGGTGTCTTAAGTGGAAAATATTTAGGTGAAATACAACCTAGAAAGGGAAGGCTTACGCTTTTCCCGGGTTACAATAGGTATAGTGGCGAGAATTCCGTTACCGCCACCCGTAGGTACCAAGAATTGGCCCAAGCACATGGCTTGTCCTTAGCGCAAATGGCTTTGGCTTTTGTGAATACGAGGCCTTTTCTAACGGCCAATATTATTGGGGCTACCACAATGGAACAGCTCAAGGAAAACATTGGAAGTATTGATGTTTCCCTTTCAGATGATATTTTGGAAGGAATTGAAGCGATTCATGCGGATATTCCGAATCCCGCACCTTAAGGTTTTACCCAAAAAGATGCTCGGCGACCTCTTCTATTTTGGAGACGGCCATAATTTGAATTCCAGATTTTTTTATCCCAATGGTGTTGTTTTGGGAAACAAAGATTTTGGAGAAGCCTAGTTTCTCTGCTTCCAGAATACGTTGGTCTATACGCTGCACCGGTCGAATTTCTCCAGATAAACCCACTTCCGCAGCAAAGCACACGCCTTTTTCAATGGGGATATCAGCATTACTCGACAAAATAGAGGCCATTACCGCCAAATCTGTGGCCGGGTCGTCCACCGAAATCCCTCCGGTGATGTTGAGAAACACATCTTTTGCTGCAAGTTTAAATCCGGCTCTTTTCTCCAGCACGGCCAAAAGCATATTCAAGCGCTTGGCATTAAAACCTGTAGCCGAACGTTGAGGCGTGCCATACACTGCACTGCTCACGAGCGCCTGGATTTCAATCAACAATGGTCGCATACCTTCTACGGTAGCCGCGATTGCTGTTCCGCTTAAGTCCCCGTCATTTTTCGACAGCAATACCTCTGAAGGATTGTTTACTTCACGCAATCCAATGCCTTGCATTTCGTATATGCCTAACTCCGCTGTGGAACCAAAACGATTTTTAAGGGAGCGTAAGATGCGATACACATAATTCCGGTCGCCTTCAAATTGTAGCACGGTATCCACCATATGTTCTAGGATTTTAGGACCGGCAATGTTTCCGTCTTTAGTAATATGACCCACTAATATCACTGGGGTATGGGTTTCTTTGGCAAAGCGTATCAGCTCCGAGGTACATTGCCGAATTTGGGAAATACTCCCTGCAGCAGCTTCAATCAAATCGGAATGCAGGGTTTGGATACTATCAATAACCACCAAATTGGGTTTGGTTTTTTCAATATGACGGAAAAGGGCTTGTGTTTTGGTTTCGGTCAAGATAAAACACTGTTCGGAAGCTTTGCTCATTCGGTCCGCGCGCATTTTAATTTGCCTCGCGCTTTCCTCCCCAGAGATATACAAGACCGGAAAATCAACATGGAGTGCAATTTGGAGCAAAAGCGTACTTTTTCCAATACCCGGTTCACCTCCTAAAAGGGTAACGGAACCTGGAACGATGCCACCACCCAAAACCCTGTCGAACTCTTGGTTGTGGGTACTAAAACGTGGTTCGTTTTCTCCTATTATTTGGGAAAGGGGTACAGGAGAAGGACTTTTTCTTGAACTTGGCGCATTGCTGTCCCATTGCGGGACATCCGCTTTTTGGATGACTTCCTCAACAACGGTATTCCATTGTTTGCAAGAGGTGCATTGCCCTACCCACTTAGGGTATTGCGCTCCACAGTTTTGACAAAAAAAAGTTGTTTTGGTTTTGGCCATTCCCCCAAATTAGATGCTAAATATAGCACAAAGGGGACAAAATAGAATTGAGGATTAGTACCCGAAATCAGCTTTTAGGGCGTCAATTTTTTCCAGAGCCATATCCTTGGTCAAAAAGTCGATTTCATCCAATTGAAAGGCCTTTTCGAAAGCTTTGAATGCCTTTTTGGGTTCTCCAAGCTCTTCGTAATACTCGCCTTCAAAATAGAAGCCCATCATGGTATCTGGGAACTCATCTTTACACAAATCAGATAAAGGTTTCAAGGATTCGAAATCATCTTTTTTCAAACAACCGGCATAGATAGCCATGATATCATTGAGCTCGGTTGGTTTTTTGTACCCAAGTAGATTTTCAATGGTTTCGTAACGGGCGGTCAAATAATCAAACACCGGTTCGTCCGAGGTAAGGATTTCGGTTTTATACTCCCTTGGACTAATAGGACGAAAAGCTTTGAAAACATTGTCAAATGCTTTACTGATGCCATACGTAGCAATTGAAAGGTGGTCTGCTTCGTCATATTCATCAAAGAAATAGTGAAAGGACTCTTTGCTAATAGAGTTAAGGGCGTTATGCAATTGCAAAATACGCTGGCGGTCTTCACTTTTGTCCTTTTCAACAATAAGGTTGTAGAAAATTTCCTGGTCCAAATCTGAAAAACGAGCAGGAACTCTGCTTTCCATGTCAGTGGCCAATACGGGAGAAACAATTACATAGGAACTGAACAAAGACTTGTTTTTAAACAAAAAGTAGTTTCCAAAGTTACCTGTGATGTCGTATCCAACGAACATTTTAAACGGAGCTACGTTGTAAGAGGTTTCCAGGTACGGAATTAACTCCATTCCTAAGAATTCATAAAAAGCAGCACCTTTTTCTGTGGGTAGGCCTGAGGTCTGGTCAAAATCGCAGTCATCCCAACGAAGGTCATTTTCACTTTGGTGAACACCCACCACAATCGCCTCAGGCATACGGCCGTGTCGGCTATATAATTTGGAATTGGCCACGGTGATGTCGAACAAATACTCGGCGTCGAGCACGACGATTAGGGCGTATTGCTTTTCGGCATCGTAGTTTTCAGGAAAATAATAAGACACGTCTCTTCTTTCCTGCAATTTGAAGGATTCGAAAATTTCTTGTTTGACTTGTCCATATGTCGCTAGGGAAAAGATTCCCAGACATACGAGTAGAATTCGTTTCATTTGGTTAAGCTTTTATTATGTAGGGACTTAGCTGCTTTTGTTCAATAACGGTAATACCATAAAAGATATTGCCCCAAAAACAACGACCATGAGGGTTTGGGAAATCCACATGATCCAGCCAAAAGCATCCCCTGAAACCGAACCTACCCCGTAAATCCCCAACGCGGCACTTACTGCAATAGGATATAAGCCAATTCCACCGTTGGTAGCACTTATGGCAAAGGCTCCTGCGATGAAGGCAACCAAAATTGGTCCTAGCCCAAGTGTTGCGGTTTCGGGAAGGGTATATTTTATGACCCAAAACATTCCCACGTAGGCCAACCAGATAAAAAGCGTATGGCCTATGAAGGACCACTTTTTTTCCATTTTGAATATGCTTAGGATACCTTGCAGAAGTCCAGTCAAAAATCCTCGAAGCTTTTGGACCAACTTGGAATTCGACTTTTTGATGATTCTCAAGAAAATAATCAAACCAATAACACCAACTACGGCCACACTTAGCATAGCAACCATATTCATACCCTTGGTTTTTGCGATGTCGAGAATAACATCGGTCTGTAGTATAAGGGTAACAATGATTACCAACAGCAGCATAATCAAGTCGATGACCCTTTCAGTTACGATGGTACCAAATCCCTTTTCAAAAGGTACTTTTTCATACTTGGTCAAGGCCGTAGCCCGTAATACTTCACCAGAACGGGGAATACCCAAATTGGCGAAATAAGCGATTAAAACGATAAATAGGTTATTACTGATTTTAGGTCGATAGCCCAACGGTTGCAGCAGATAATTCCAGCGAATGGCCCGTGATAAATGGCTTAAAATACCCAAGAGGAGGGAAATGGCCACCCAAAATGGGTCTACATTTTTAATGTGATATACAATTTGTGCTCTTTCGTCAGCACTGGTCACATTATAGGAGTAGGCTACCAATCCCAAACCCAATAGCATGGGAATGGCAATGTTCAGCGCTTTTTTTAAGGAAGGATTCAAGCTATTTTAAAAGGTTGGTCGCTTCTTCAGGAAAAACCAAGGAAGGATTGAAGGTTTTCGCTTCTTCAATATCCATCCAAGCATAGGTAATTAAAATCAAAATATCGCCTACCGCAACTTTTCGTGCAGCGGCACCGTTTAAGGTTATTTCCCCAGAATTGCGAGGCCCGGGTATGGCATAGGTTTCCAACCGCTCACCATTATTGTTGTTCACGATTTGAACTTTTTCACCTCGAATAATATTGGCGGCATCCATTAAATCTTCATCAATGGTAATGCTCCCTATATAATTTAGGTCAGCTCCGGTAACTTTTACCCGATGTATCTTCGATTTTACAACTTCTATCTGCATGGCGCAAAATTAGTCAATTGAGTCTTAGATTGTCAATGAGCCGAACTTCATCAGCATAAACCGCGATAAAAGCTCGGTACTTTAGGTTCTTCAAATGTTTTTGGGAAGGCGTCAAAGTCAATTCATCAACGATTTCAAAATATTCCAAATCAAATATTTCGGTCTTTTGAAAAGTGTTTTTGACCCATTCCGCAATATCTTTTGCACTTTCCGTGCCAAATTTGGCTTTGGCAGTTTGTAGACAGTCATGTATGATTCCCGCTGCGTTACGGGTACTGTCAGTAAGGCGTTGGTTTCTTGAACTCATGGCCAGCCCATTGGACTCTCGTTCTATGGGACAACCAATAATTTCAACCGGAAGTTTTTGTAATTCCACCAACTTCCGAATGATTTGAAGTTGTTGAAAATCTTTTTCCCCAAAATAGGCCTTATCCGGAGCAACCGCTCTTAAGAGTAATTCTACAATTGTGCCCACACCATTGAAATGACCGGGCCTGAAGGCACCTTCCATTACCTTATCCAGACCATCGAATTCATACTCCTGAGACTTTAAGGTGTCACCATAAATGTCTTCCACTGTAGGAGCAAAAACCACGATTTCCTTAGAAACTGAATTCAAAAGTTTCATATCACTTTCCAACCCTCTAGGGTATTTTTCCAGGTCTTCAGCATTGTTGAATTGTGTGGGATTCACAAAAATGCTCACGACTGCAATCGTGTTTTCGGCCAAACATTTTTTGACCAATGCCATATGTCCTTCATGGAGGGCACCCATAGTAGGAACAAGTCCTATGGATTGGGAAGTATCTCGCTGTTTGTCGAGATGTTTGGAAAGCTGTTGTCTGGTTTGAAAAATAGGCATGAACGGCACAAAAGTGTGCAAAAATACTATAAATACTGGTAATCAGCATAATTTTTGTACTTTTGCAGCTACGTTTTTTCGATAAACAAAATTTGAGTGCATGAATGGTAAAAAGATATTGTTCGTATCTTCTGAACTAGTACCTTACCTCCCCGAGAATCCAGTTTCCTTAATGTCATACGAAGCCCCCAGAATGGTGAATAGCAATGGTGGGCAGATACGTATTTTCATGCCACGTTACGGCAATATCAACGAAAGAAGACATCAATTGCATGAGGTTATTCGGTTGTCGGGCATGAATTTGGTTATCAATGATATGGATATGCCTTTGATTATTAAGGTAGCGTCTATTCCAAGAGAGCGCATTCAAGTATATTTTATTGATAACGAAGAATACTTCAAGCGCAAGGCTACCTTCCGTGATGCGGATGGGAACTTGTTTCCTGATAATGATGAGCGCGCTATTTTCTTTGCCAAAGGAGTAGTGGAGACCGTCAAGAAGTTGAATTGGTCACCAGATATCATTCACGTGCATGGATGGATGGCTTCCCTTTTACCTTTATACCTAAGAACCTATTATACGGATGAGCCTTTGTTTGCTGATAGTAAAATCGTGACTTCGGTCTACGAAACCGGTTTTGATGGCACTTTGGATGCTGAAATGTCAGGTAAAATCAAATTTGACGGTATCTCAGAAGATAGCGTAGAGGCGTTGACCACTCCTGACTATAATAATTTGTTAAAGGTAGCTATCGATCATTCGGACGCGGTTATTTTAGCCTCTGAAACGGTTCCGGAAGATTTGAAAAGTCATGTTGACAGTCTTGCCAAACCCGTTTTGGATTACGTTTCTCCGCAAGAAGCAGAGGAAGCCTATACCAATTTCTATAAAACGGAAGTCCTAAAATAAATAAAGCGATGAAGGGTATGAGAGGGATGAAAATCTCGGTTTTGGCCGTGGTTTTGGCGTTGATGGCATGGTCTTGTGACGAAGAATTGAGAACCATTGGAGAAGGTGTCATCGGAGGAGAACCTTTTACCACTGGTAGTTTAGAATATGACGTTTTCGTATACAACAAAGGTTTGGAAGCAGTTCAAACCAATCGCCTTCCTATATATCAGTTGGGAACTTTTAATGACCCCATATACGGCCAACGAACTGCGCGTATCGTAAGCCAGGTTGCCTTTCAAGGGGGCTCCAGCAATCCTACATTTGGTCAACTAACGCAAACCCAAGAAGATGGAGGCGATAGCGACGAAGATCCCAATACGATTCAAGAAAACGAAACCGTCGACAGGGTATTTCTATATATACCTTATCAATTACCGCCCTCTTCTGCTCGAGATAACGACGGGGACGGTGTTGAAGCACAATTTGATTTAGACGACGATGATCCTGATTCCGATTCCGATGGAGATGAGGTAAGTGATAATGATGAAAGAATACTCGGGTCAGACCCTTTGGACCCAAACGAAGATGGTAGTGGTGACGATTTTGTACCCAATACATTTCCACGTAGTTTGGTTTTGGATAGCATTTATGGTGATGCTCTCGTGCAAGAAGGCCCTATCAATTTAAAGGTTACCACTTCTAATTTCTTTTTGAGGGATTTAGACCCAGATACGGATTTTAGGGAATCACAAGAGTATTTCTCCAATCAAGATTTTTCTGCTTTCGAGGGGGAGACACTCTTTGAGGGTACTTTTGAAATCAGCAATGAGGAGTACATTTTCTTTACTGCGGATGAAGACGACCCAGATACTGCAATAGACGAAACACAAGAAGTAACTTCCAGATTGACTCCTGGTATTCGTGTGGAGTTGGATAGGGATTTCTTTCAAACCAACCTAATTGATAAAGAAGGGCGGTCTGAACTCTTGAGTCAAGCTAACCTAAGCAACTTCATTCGAGGATTACAAATTTCCATTCCTGATACGCAAATCATGTTTTTGCTTGACTTAACGCAAGCGAATATTTCAGTGGAGTACAGTTACCAGGATTACATTACGACTACACAGGAAGTGGAAACGGTTGAGAGCAGTTTTACACTTCGCTTGTTTCATATCGTAAGCGGAAATCAAATCGGAAATGCGGTAAATACATATACAAGTGAGGCTTTCCCAGCGGACATTACAAGTCAATTGGACACCGGGGAGAATGCATCCCGAATCTTCTTAAAAGGAGGTGCTGGTGCTATTTCAGAAGTGTTATTGTTCTCTGAAGAGGAAGATACTGATACCAGAGGGCGAAGCTTTATAGAGGAAATTCGGTCTAACAATTGGATTATCAATGAAGCCAATCTTGTATTTTATGTGGATAGAGATGCTTTGGTGGCAGCAGGCAATGTCATTGAACCACCAAGGTTATATCTGTATAATGCAGAAACCAACAGGCCGTTGTATGATGCTTCGAACGAAATTAACGACAGCGAAGAACCCTTAGGGCTATTTCAGAGTTACGACGGTATATTGGAAAAGGAAGGTGATTTGGGGCTAAAATATACGGTGCGTATCACCGACCATTTGAACAATATCATTTTAAGGGATTCGGTAAATGCCAGACTAGGGCTTTCGTTGACATCAAACATTTCCATTACTGCTGATACGAAGGCAGTTGGTAAGGTTGACCCTGAGATTGATGTCCCTATTATGTCCAATGTAAATCCATTGGGAACCATTTTGATAGGAAACAATGTTCCGGCTTCAGAAGAGAACCAGAAGCTTAAACTCGAAATTTTCTACACAGAGTCCAATTAGCATACCTTTTATAGATTTTTTACGTTAAAGAACTTGACGGAGTTTTTAGATAGAACTACCCTATTACCTTTGCAGTAAGGAAACGAACAAGCAAAATCAAAATTTATGTGTGGAATTGTTGGGTATATCGGCAGCCGTGATGCCTATCCAATCATTATAAAAGGACTTCAACGTTTGGAGTATCGTGGCTATGACAGTGCAGGTATTGCATTGTATTGCGATGAGGATATCAAGGTTTCCAAAACCAAAGGAAAAGTTGAAGATTTACGAAAGAAAGCAGAGTCTGAAAATAACCAGATGGGAACTTTGGGTCTTGGACACACTCGATGGGCAACTCACGGGGTTCCTAATGACACCAACTCCCACCCACATTATTCGAACTCAAGCAATCTGGTTATCATCCATAATGGAATCATAGAGAACTATGAATCCATCAAAAAGGCTTTGATAGGCCGTGGATACGAGTTTAAAACGGACACCGACACTGAGGTATTGGTGAATCTGATAGAAGAGGTTAAGGAAAAAGAGCAAGTAAAGCTTGGAAAAGCAGTTCAAATTGCTTTGAATCAAGTAGTTGGAGCCTATGCCATTGCCGTTTTTGACCGAACCAAACCCGATGAAATCGTGGTGGCCAAATTGGGTAGTCCATTGGCTATCGGAATCGGTGAAGATGAATATTTCATTGCTTCTGATGCTTCTCCATTTATTGAATACACCAACAATGCGGTTTATTTGGAAGATGAAGAGATGGCCATTATCCGCCTAGGTAAAGAAATTAAGCTTCGTAAAATAAAGGATGATGCCATAGCGTATCCCAACATTCTTGAACTTCAACTGAATCTTGAAGAAATTGAAAAAGGGGGTTACGACCACTTCATGCTCAAAGAGATTTATGAGCAACCTCGCGCTATTCTAGATACGTACCGTGGTAGGTTGTTAGCGGACCAAGGTATTGTTCGTATGGCCGGGATTGACCAAAATCTGGAAAAGTTCCTTAATGCCAATCGTATTATTATCGTAGCCTGCGGAACTTCTTGGCATGCAGGTCTCGTGGCCGAATATATTTTTGAAGATATGGCCCGTATTCCTGTAGAAGTGGAATACGCCTCTGAATTTAGATATAGAAACCCAGTCATTACTGAAAATGATGTGTTGATTGCTATCTCACAATCCGGTGAAACCGCCGATACTTTAGCGGCTATTAAGCTTGCCAAAGAAAAAGGCGCTTTTGTATTTGGTGTATGTAATGTGGTAGGTTCATCCATTGCACGTGAAACACACGCTGGAGCCTATACGCATGCGGGGCCTGAAATTGGGGTGGCTTCAACAAAGGCGTTTACCACACAGATTACGGTTTTGACTTTGATTGCCTTGAAGTTGGCTAGTGAGAAGGGTATTTTCTCTGCTTCAAAGTTTCATGAGATTTTAACCGAATTGGAAAACATTCCAGCAAAAGTGGAGTCTACTTTACAGTCCAATGATTTAGTGGCTCACATTTCGGATATATATAAGGACTCAACCAATTGTTTGTATTTGGGGAGAGGATACAATTTCCCAGTAGCTTTAGAAGGAGCATTAAAGCTTAAGGAAATCAGCTACATTCATGCTGAAGGGTATCCTGCAGCGGAAATGAAACACGGCCCGATTGCTTTAATTGATGAGCAAATGCCTGTTGTGGTGATTGCTACCAAGAAAGGACACTACGAAAAAGTGGTAAGCAATATTCAAGAAATCAAATCGCGAAACGGACGCATTATTGCCGTAGTGACCGAAGGCGATGAGGTGGTTAAGGAATTGGCCGACCATGTGGTTGAGGTTCCTGAAACGCTAGAATGTTTAACTCCTTTATTGACCACAATCCCTTTGCAATTGTTGTCTTATCACATCGCTGTGATGCGTGGTTGTAATGTGGACCAACCCAGAAACTTGGCAAAGTCGGTTACTGTAGAGTGACCTTAAACAAAAGAAAATCATTGAAAAAGGCGTCCATTTGGGCGTCTTTTTTGTTAAAAATGTATTTTTTGACCAGTTTATTTAAAGAAAAAGTATTATGCATGCATAATTTTTGCCGCTTTACTATAATTGAACAGAAAAAAAATGTAACTTCCCCCGCAAAGTTTTACCAACTCTTAAAACTAATTTAACTCAAATTCAATCTAATGAAAAAGCTGTTCATGATTGCCCTATCACTAGTTGGGGCCATGTCTTACGCACAAACTACAGTTACAGGGAAAGTAGTGGATAATAATGACCAACCTGTAATTGGTGCAAACGTAGTATTGATTGGAAAAGCTGAAGGAACGACTTCCGATTTTGATGGAAACTTCGTTTTCAATACTTCTGAAACACCACCTTTTCAACTTAGGATAACCAGTGTTGGATATACCGAAGCTGTGGTCGACGTTACTGCTAATAATCAAAGTCTGACCATAACGCTGGAAGAAGCTTCAACCATGCTAGATGAAATCGTTATCTCAGCATCGCGAACCCCGGAACGAATTTTTGAATCTCCGGTATCGGTAGAGCGGTTTGGTATTAGGGAAATTGCCAATACCACGGCAGAGTCTTTTTATGGCGGATTGCAGAACTTGAAGGGGGTTGATATCAACACCAACAGTTTAACATTCCAATCGATTAATACAAGAGGTTTTGCAACTTTTGCAAACGTAAGGTTCATGCAGTTGGTTGACGGAATGGATAATACAGCTCCAGGTTTGAATTTCGTCTTGGGTAACTTGGTAGGTATGAATGAGCTGGATGTGCAAAGTGTTGAGATTTTGCCGGGAGCCTCCTCTGCACTGTATGGTGCTGGAGCATTCAATGGAATCTTGTTCATGCGAAGCAAAAATCCGTTTGATTTTCAAGGAATTAGCTCATATATAAAGACAGGCTTGACTTCTCAAGAGGCAGCGGGTGATAATCCCTATTATGATGTAGGTATTCGAGCAGCTCACGCCTTCAGCGACAAGTTCGCGATGAAAGCCAGTTTTTCGTACCAGCAAGGTGAGGATTGGCACGCCGTTAGAACGGATGATGTCAATAATCCTGGTGCAACTAGAAGTAATACGGACTATGATGGTCTAAATGTATACGGAGATGAGGTCTCTATCCCAATCGATTTTAATGCAGCTGCAGCAGGCGTAGGCTTACCAAGTACTGAATTTGGCTCCGCAGTAGTTTCTAGAACAGGATACAATGAAAATGAACTAATGGATTATGATGCGCAGAGCGTGAAGGCAGACTGGGCATTGCATTATCGTCCTTTCGGAAACGATTTGGAATTGATTTACAATGGTCGTATCGGTAGAGGTACCACGATTTATCAAGGAATTAATCGTTACTACGTGGACGGTTTTAAAATGCAGCAGCATAGACTGGAATTAAAGAACGATAACTTCTTTGTTCGAGCTTACATCGTTGCAGAGAACTCCGGGAACGCCTATGATACAAGGTTCGCTGCCATTAACACAAACAGACGTTGGAAAGGAGACCAACAGTGGTTCACTGAATATGTTGGGGCTTACATTCCAGCATTCATTGCAGGGAGACAAGGACAAGGATTGTCTATAGAAGATGCAAGAGTAGCAGCCCATGCTGCGGCTCGAACTGCTGCTGATACGGGCAGATTGGTTCCAGGAACTCCAGAGTTTCAAAGTGCTTTCAATTCCGTTATCTCTGATGGAGACCTAACTACTGGAGCACGTTTTATCGATAACACGAAATTCCGTCACGCGAATGGAAATTATAACATCGCGCATTTAATTGATGACTGGGCTGATATTCAAGTTGGAGGTTCTTTCAGAGAGTACGAACTGAACTCTCAGGGTACCATCTTTACCGATATCGATGGACCTATTACCTATAGTGAGTACGGTGGGTACTTGCAATTCCAGAAAAAAGTATTGGATGACCGTCTTAAGATTACGGCATCTGGTAGATATGACAAGAACGAATTCTTTGATGGGTTCTTCTCTCCAAGAGGAGCATTGGGCGTTACCTTGGGTGAACGTAGAAACCACAATGTTAGGGTTTCTGTGCAAACCGGTTTCCGTAACCCTACTACCCAAGATTTGTTTATCGGCTTGAATGCAGGTAGTGCCATTCTTGTCGGTTCAGCTCCTGATAACTTAGACCGTGATGTGAGAACGTTTGAATTAACAGGACCTGGTCAGAATTTAACGGGCAATACGACTGCAACCGTTGTTGGGCGTGCAGCTTATGAAAATGGTTTTGATGCTGTTGCTTTGGCGCAAGGAAATTTTGTGGCTGTGGAAACCCCATTGGTACAACCAGAAGAAATTACCGCCTATGAGGTCGGGTATAGAGCGCAAATTGGCAAATTTGAAATCGATATGAGTGGCTACCTGAATCAATATGCGAACTTTATCAACGGAAGTTTTGTTGAAGTGCCACTGTACGGAAATGTTTTTGGTACGCCTCAAGAGCAGGGCTTAGCTCAGCAGGCTGTGGCCAATGGTGATAGTAGAACGTATCAGACCTATACCAACTCACCTGAGGAGTTGACCGCTTATGGTGCTAATATCGGTGTAGATACGAATGTAGGCGGCTTTGATGTTGGGGTAAACTATACCTATAACTTTTTGGAAGAAGAAGACCAGTTGAGAGCTCGTGGAATTCGAACCAATTTCAATACACCTAGACATAAAGTAAAAGCGTCGTTTGGACACACCGAACTATTCAAGAATTTTGGTTTTGGAGTAAATTATAGATGGAGCGATGATTACTTCTGGGAGGCCACTTTCGAAGACGGTGAAATCGATTCGTTCAGCGTGTTGGATGCTCAGGTAAATTATGCTGTACCTAGTATGAAGTCCGTTTTCAAAATTGGAGGTTCCAACATTTTGGCAGATGAATATGTTACCGCTTTTGGCACAGGTAATATTGGTTCCATTTACTATGTTTCCTGGACAATCAATCCATAAGAATTTAGAACAATAGAATAGGAAAAGGCGTTGCAGAAAAGCAACGCCTTTTTTCATGGAAAAAACCCAGTGGGATGTTTCAGATTAAGAAAGGAATAGCATACCTTTGCAGCCGGAAAAAAATGCTTGTTTTCCATCTTTAATGAATTAAAAATTAAGACGGTAATGTCAAAAGTTACAGGAAAAGTTGCCCAGATAATTGGCCCCGTAATCGATGTTGAATTTGAGTCGGGAGTTGAAATCCCAAAGATTTATGATTCCTTGGAAATCACCATGTCTGATCATTCCAGATTGGTTTTGGAAGTGCAATCCCATATTGGTGAAAACACAGTACGAACCATTTCCATGGATTCCACGGATGGTTTGAGTAGAGGAGCCGAAGTAGTTGCTACAGGTTCTTCTATACAAATGCCTATTGGAGAAGACGTTTACGGAAGACTTTTCAATGTAATTGGAGATGCTATCGACGGTTTGGAAGATTTGCCAAAGTCTGGTGACCAAGGACTTCCAATTCACCGGGAAGCACCAAAATTCGAAGAACTTTCTACATCTACCGAAGTATTGTTCACCGGAATCAAAGTAATCGACCTTATTGAGCCTTACGCCAAAGGGGGTAAGATTGGACTGTTTGGTGGTGCTGGAGTAGGGAAAACCGTATTGATTCAGGAGCTTATCAACAACATCGCCAAAGGACACGGTGGACTTTCCGTATTCGCAGGTGTTGGTGAAAGAACGCGTGAAGGAAATGACTTGCTTCGTGAGATGTTGGAATCTGGTATCATCAAGTACGGTGACGATTTCTTGCACTCCATGGAAGAAGGGGGTTGGGATTTGTCCAAAGTAGACAAGAAAGCCATGAAAGAGTCCAAAGCAACCTTCGTTTTTGGTCAGATGAACGAACCTCCGGGAGCGAGAGCACGTGTGGCCCTTTCAGGTTTGACGATTGCAGAGTATTTCCGTGATGGTGCGGGTGATGGCCAAGGAAAAGACGTACTGTTCTTCGTAGATAACATTTTCCGTTTTACGCAAGCAGGTTCTGAGGTATCGGCTTTGTTGGGCCGTATGCCTTCAGCGGTAGGGTACCAACCAACGTTGGCAACCGAGATGGGTGCGATGCAAGAAAGAATTACATCAACCAAAAAAGGATCAATTACTTCTGTACAGGCGGTTTACGTGCCTGCGGATGACTTGACTGACCCGGCTCCTGCAACAACCTTTGCACACTTGGATGCGACAACCGTATTGTCAAGAAAGATTGCAGAGCTTGGGATTTATCCTGCAGTAGACCCATTGGATTCTACTTCTCGGATTTTGACCCCTGAAATTTTGGGTGACGAGCACTACGATTGTGCGCAACGTGTAAAAGAGTTATTACAACGCTACAAAGAGCTGCAGGATATCATCGCCATTTTGGGTATGGAAGAATTGTCTGAAGAGGATAAACTTGCCGTAGGTAGAGCACGTCGTGTGCAACGTTTCTTGTCTCAACCTTTCCACGTAGCGGAGCAATTTACTGGAATCCCAGGGGTATTGGTAGACATCAAAGATACCATCAAAGGCTTCAATATGATTATGGATGGTGAATTGGACCACTTACCTGAATCTGCTTTCAACTTGAAAGGAACCATTCAGGATGCCATCGAGGCAGGTGAGAAAATGTTGGCCGAAGCTTAAATCTTGGAATAAAGGATACGCTAACAAAGCGTACCGCTAAACACGAAAACGAATGCACGTAGAAATTGTATCCCCAGAAGCAACCTTATTCTCAGGAGAAGTTACCTCGGTAACCGTTCCTGGAGTGGATGGTGAATTTCAAATGCTTGAGAATCACGCTCCAGTGGTTTCTTTACTGCAAGAAGGAGCGGTAAAATTGCAAGGAGAAATAGTGATTGATGAGGAACATGAAGACAAGTTTTCCAAAGGGAGTGCCGGTGAAACCATTTTGACTATTTCTAGTGGTACGGTTGAGATGAAAGATAACAAAGTCATCGTTTTAGCAGATTAACCAGCTACTATTCTAAATACACGAAAGCCGCATTTTGCGGCTTTTTTTATGCCCTTCACTTATAGTTTAGTGGCATAAGCCAAATACTTTTTTAGGGAAACCTAGTACTTTTGATGTATGCCAGACTTTCCAAAGAAACTATCCCAAAAACTGGAGCAACGTAAGGACCAAAATGCCCTGCGAACGCTTTCCATCTCTTCTGGATTGGTAGATTTTTCTTCCAATGATTATTTGGGACTGGCACAAAGCACGGAAATACAAGAGCATTTGAATGCGCTTTTTGAGAAATTTGATATCAGCTCTCACAGTGCTACCGGTTCTCGCTTGTTAACAGGGAACCATCCTATTCATGAAGCCTTTGAAGCCTTTTTAGCGGACTTTCATGGTATGGATGCGGCATTGGTATTCAATTCTGGATATGATGCGAACTTGGGCTTTTTTTCTGCCGTACCGCAGCGCGGGGATGTAATTTTTTATGACGAATGGGTACACGCCAGTATTCGGGATGGGATTTCGATGAGCAAAGCTCAAAACTACAAATTCAAGCATAATGATGTAGAAGACTTGTCAGATGGGATTTTTCGAATCAAAAAGCAAGGGAAGCTTCAAGAAAATACTGAAATATATGTAGCTACGGAATCGGTATTTTCCATGGATGGCGATTCCCCCAATCTTTTGGAATTGAGTGCTTTTTGTGAAAAGGAAGGCATTCACCTTGTGATAGATGAGGCACACGCTTCGGGAATTTTTGGAAGCGGGAAAGGTCTGGTTTATGAGCTAGGTCTTTCACAAAAGGTGTTCGCTACCATTGTTACTTTCGGAAAAGCCTTAGGCCAACACGGAGCCGCCGTTTTAGGGAGTAAAACGCTTATCCAATATCTAATCAATTTTGCGCGAAGTTTGATTTATACTACTGCGTTGCCACCCAAAGAAATTGCTTCCATTTGGGCGGCATATCTCGTCCTGAGACATCAAGGACAAAAACGGATACATGACCTAAAAGAGAATATTCAGTTGTTTCTGGATAAGACAGATGCCTATACGTTGCGAAATCATTTTATCGAAAGTAATTCTGCTATTCAATCCATGCACTGCACTGGAAACGATAATGCAAGAGCCACCTCTGATTTTCTGGCCAAACAAGGATTCGACGTAAAACCCATCTTGTCGCCAACAGTGCCCTTGGGTATGGAGCGACTTCGATTTTGCCTGCATACCTTTAATACGGCTGAAGAAATTGACCAGGTTTTGAAAAGCACTCAACGATTTAACGCATCATGAAACAAGAGTTTTTTACACTAGGTACTTTTGAATTTCCTGCTGATGTGCAAATCATCAAAGGGAAATTGGAATCCGAAGGAATCCCCGTTTTCCTGAGAGATGAAACTACAATAAATTCGGACCCACTGATTAGTGCGGCCATCGGAGGCGTAAAATTGCAAGTCTACAGTGTGGACAAGGAAAGGGCGAAGTTGATTTTTGACGAAGTACGAAATTATGCCACAGACGAAAACGGTCAGTTGATTGTATGCCCAAATTGTGGTGCTAAAAAATCAGAAATCTATTATTCCCGAAACAGCGTTTTCTACAAACTTTTTCCATTCTTTGAGCCGCTGAAATACCGCTGCTTGGAGTGTAATATGATTACAAAACCCTCAAAATGAACTATTTCGTTACTGGAATTTCAACGGAAGTCGGTAAAACCGTGGTATCTGCCATACTAACTGAAGCACTTGAAGCCGATTACTGGAAACCCGTTCAAGCTGGCGATTTGGAGGATTCGGATAGTCATAAGATAGAACGCTTCATCTCTAATGAGAAAACGGTGATTCATCCGAATGCCTATGCCTTAAATACACCAATGAGTCCACATGCTGCGGCAGCCATTGATGGGATTGATATTGATTTAGAGCAAATTGAAAGACCCAGTACAGATAATCATTTAGTCATTGAGGGGGCCGGCGGACTTTTGGTTCCACTCAATGATGAGGATACTATCATGGACTTAATTCATCCAGAGGATAA
>JBCBPD010000049.1:0-25083 GCA_039820925.1 Bacteroidota bacterium
CCTGATTTGGGGACAAGAATCCGCGTGCTATTATATGTTGATTAGAATAAAATGTATCCGGTTAAGGCGCTTGTCAAGGCAATTACCATGCATGCCGTGATAATTTCGGATTGTGCTCAATCCATGGACTCCTCTGAAAAAAAGTAGATGATGACACATCCAACTAGAAAACAGATACCAAAAAAGGCTAAGAAGGAGATGTAGGCGAGCATAAGTAGGTTAAGTGTTTGTTTGTTGATAAGGGTTTGCGTTTTCCTGATTTGGGGACAAGAATCCGCGTGCTATTATATGTTGATTAGAATAAAATGTATCCGGTTAAGGCGCTTGTCAAGGCAATTACCATGCATGCCGTGATAAAAGCGTGGTTCCAGAACATTGTATCCATTATTTTTTTGTCAAGTGCTTCTGCTTTCAAAATTTGTTTCTCGGTACTCATAACATTCTGTCTTTGATACTAAAACAATCTCTGCTTTTGAATTCCTGAAGTTCATGATGGTATTCGCCTGTTTTTGGTTGAATGGCCAAAAAATATCGATGAAAAGCACAAAGAAGGAGTAGGGTTTGTATTTGTTGAAATTTTTTTAGGTCAAAAACTTGACGCATTGCTATTATTCACCATACCTTAATGGTATTCTAAAGAACATATGGCAAATTCACCACAAGGATTCAACAAACGCGAAAAAGAAAAAAAGAAGCAAAAAAAGCGCGAAGAGAAGGAAAAGAAGCGTCAAGCCCGTAGGGCAGAAGCCAAGGAAAACGGGGGCGGAATCCCTTTCGCCTATGTTGACCAATACGGGAATTTAACCGATACCCCTCCTGAACCCAGCGAAAAGGAAGAGATTGATGCGTCTTCCATAGAATTGGGTATTCCCAAAAAAGAAGAGGTGGAAGAGGAGTTCGACCCCATCCGGAAAGGAAAAGTTGCTTTTTTCGATAATTCCAAAGGCTTTGGATTCATCATGGATACCGAAACCCAAGAGAAACACTTTGTTCACGTATCAGGACTCATAGACCAAATCGCGGAAAATGACAAAGTTGTTTTCGAATTGGAAAAAGGACAACGTGGTATGAATGCAGTGCGGGTGAAATTGGAAGGGTAAGCCACTCATTTGGACTCACTCACACAGATTGTTTTAGGGGCTTCTGTTGGCGAAGCGGTATTAGGGAAAAAGGTTGGTAACAAAGCCTTGCTTTATGGTGCTATTGCTGGAACCATTCCTGATTTAGATGTAATTGCCAACTTCTTCACGGATACTATTACGTCTATAGAATTACACCGTGGATTTAGCCATTCTATTGTTTTCAGTGTTTTGATGGCACCTATTTTGGGGTGGATATTCAATAAAATTGAACGAGGTTATCAACTAGGATGGAAACCTTGGGCCAAACTATTCTTCTGGGGACTTTTTACCCATCCGATTCTGGACGCTTTCACCACTTGGGGTACACAGTTGTTCTGGCCTTTTGATGTCCGACTGGCATTCAATTCTATTTTCGTCATTGACCCGCTGTATACTGTACCCTTTCTTATATGCACAATACTTGTGCTTTTCTTTAAACGCACTTCAAATACGCGAAGACGTATAAATCAGATTGGATTAACGCTTTCTACGATTTACCTGCTGTCGACATTAGTTCTAAAACAGATGGTCAATCAAAAGTTTGAAGAAGCACTTGAAGCACAAAATATTCCATACCTGAATATTAGTACCCGACCAGGGGCACTCAATACTATTTTTTGGAATGCCAATATTGAAACTGAGGGGAGCTATTGGATAAGCGATTATTCCTTTTTTGATAGTGAGCCAATACAATTCATAGAGTATCCCAAAAACCGCGGTGCCTCAAAGGAAATAGAAGGGTATCCTAATGTTCAACGTTTGATTTCCATTTCCGAAGGGTGGTATATTCTAGAGGAAAAAGACAAAGAATGGTATTTCTATGACTTGCGTTTTGGTTTAATCCCGAGAAAAGACCAACCGCCCTTTTTTGCCTTTGAATACCTTCTGGAACTGAAAAACGGCCAAATTCAAGCTACGGAAACTGAAAAAACTGGGCGTGATGCTCAATATCTACTTTCGGTAATCTGGGAACGGATAAAAGGTAACCGTCTGTAGCACAATTTTTAAGATGTTTCCCGATAACTGATAATTATCATAAAATCTCGCTTGAGACCCCTTTAGTTTTGAAGAGAAATTTAAAACTAAAATTATGGCTACCCTTTCACATATTAAAAACGACTTCGTTCAAAACATTAGCGGTTATTCTTCTTTGGGTATTATTCTATCCACCTGTTTGGGGGGCATCGCGGTACTACTTGTGCTAAGTATGTCCAATGGTTTATTACCCATGGCCTTGGTGATGTTGACTGTGTTGGTTTGTAGCGCGCATAACGCTGCAATCCTAACCGTGCAAAAACCCATTCTGATTTACCGCTTGTTGGTAACCAGTGTTTTGCTAAACTCGCTTATTATTTTAGGTTGTTTACTGCTTGGATAAAAACGGAACCTTAGGGTTTGGTCCAATAATCCACTACAAATACCTTTTCTAGGTGGGGTTGTAAGCTATCGCCAAAAGCTTTGTGAGCAGGGTGAGGTGCATAAATCGAATCCCTATCCCGTACCGAATTGAAAGTCAATAAGTAACAATGCGTAAAGCCCTGATGAAAATTCTCAGGGCTGTCGTTTAATCCCCATTCGAACGCTTTGATTTCTGGGATGGCCTTTGGTAAGGCGTTGAATGCCACATTCAGTTTTTCCACATCAGCCTCACTAGCATCATCTTTAAATTTGAAAAGGACAACGTGTCTCAGGACACTATCTTGAGAAACTTTTTCCACTTCAGGATTCATCGATGTGGACGCTTCTTTTTCTACAACTTTTGAGTTGCATGAAATAAAAAAAACACCAAGAATCAATAGGGTGGCGAAAGGAGCTGTTATTCTTAAGAGCATTATTTGTTTTTGGGAAAGGTACCTATTTATTTCCCAACGGTTCTTTTACCGCCACGGTCAAAACGTGATTATTTTTCCTTGAATCATTATGAACATCGTGATGCTATGAAACAATGCAATTCCCAAGTTGCTTATCACAATAGGGTTCTTTAAGGTTTTCACCGTAAAGGGTGTCAACACTTTGTACACGATTTGTATGAACAATAGGGCGAAAACCCATTAGGGTTCATTAAGGAATAGCAACAATAAGGATGCTATCGCTATAGTAAGGTACATCGCCAACAAGATACCTCTAGCTGGCGTAAAAACTCCTGCGGTAAATTTCATCCGTTCAGCATCCATAATCAAACCTAAACAGACCGGTATTAGCACAGATAAATTCAGAAGTAATGAAGCAGTAATCATATCTTGGCGAACATATTTTTTTGATTATCCGAGAATATTCTGTCCTCGGTAAGATATAGTATTATTCTCCCATACGAGGTTTTGGAAACATGGTTTTTACACAAGCTCCCCGCGGGCAGGGTACTTTGCGTTGATAATGTAATTCACTGCCTTCACAAAAGATGGTAAATAAGGCCTTCCCCAAGGATTACTATTAATAGCTGCATAGTACACAAGACCTTCACTGTCTATTAAAAAAAGCCCAGGCTCACTAAAAACATCAGGTTCTCCTTGTTTTACTGCCTTGCTAAGGTACAGTCCCCATGCCTTAGCCACCTCTAAAGGTAGACCGTATCCCAAAGTTAGATTCGTCAGTCCCCAATCTTTTCGAGATAATCGGGCTCTTTTTTCAGTATCCATGCTTATGGCAATAACATCTGCACCTTGTGCTTTGAATTCAGGAAGCAATGTTTCCAACTGTTGTAGATATTTTTTGCACAGTGGACAGTGTAGCCCTCTGTAAAAAACAATTACGTTGAAGGTTTTCGGTTTGTGTTGTCCAAGCTCCCATGTAGTGCCATCTAGTAAGGAAAAGGCTAGTTCTGGCGCTTTATGTTTTGGTATTGGTCTTGTCATATCCGTGTATTGAGTGTATAAGTTTCATAAAGAAACTAATATTGGTTTATATTCGAAACCTATTAGAGAATGGATATAGAAAGATGTGGTAACGAAAAAGTAACCTATGGCAAGAAAGTATATTGAAAATCCGAACCGTTGTACTTTGGTGCATACGATGAATGTTATTGGAAATAAATGGAAGCCGATAATGCTGTACCTACTTTCCAACGGCCCATTGCGTTTCGGAAAACTCAATCTGTTAATACCTGGAATTTCAAAAAAGGTGTTGACCAATCAACTGAAAGAGTTAGAGCAAGATGGACTTTTGAATAGAGTGTCTTTTCCCGAAACCCCGCCAAGGGTTGAATATTCCTTAACCGAAAAAGCGCAGGGTCTACTGCCTATTTTGAAAGAGCTCAGTGATTGGGCCATTCAAACCTATCCTCATATGGAATTTGAAGAATGCAAGATTAGTATCTGACCCAATTGTTTTTGTAATTTTCAAAAGCGAATCAACTAGAAGTGTGTAAAGCATGAATTTCCCTAAGGAATTATTATTCTTTTTTAGTGCGTTGGGAGTGTTCAATGCCTTGTTGATTTGTTTCTACTTTTTCTTTGTCAAGAAAGATAAAAACCGCTCTGACATTTGGTTTGGGGTATTGCTGCTTATGCTTGCCATGCGTGTAGGCAAGTCTGTTTTTTATTATTTCAATCCCGATTTGGCCCAAGGATTTATTCGCGCGGGGCTTTATGCCTGCATTCTCATCGGTCCGTCCCTGTATTTTTATTTTCGTTCCATAAAGTATCCTCAAGAAAAGCGCCGGTTTTGGCCGCTGCATTTCATTATACTTTTAGCGGCTTCTTTATGGGTGAGTTATCGTTTTCCAAATACCCATGACCCAATGGTTTTTGGTTTTCGCTGGATGCGCATTATCTATATCATTTGGTTAGTCTATATCCTTGCCGCGGGTTGGACCATTTTGGGAAGCTTTGGCAAAATCTTCCAGAAGAATGAAAAGCTTTCCGCTTTGGATTTCTGGCTCATTGGAATATTCTTGGGAAATTTCGTCATTTGGCTAGCCTATTACTTGGTCGGATACATCTCATACATTGTTGGCGCACTTTCTTTCTCCTTTATTTTCTACGTCTTGGTCGCCTTGATTTATTTCCGCAAAAATCAAAGCGCGCTTTTCGATAAATCCTTAAAGTATGCGAATAAAACGATTGATAGTGCTGATATTGAAGCCATCACTAGCGGGTTAAAGGTTTTGATGGAGGAAGAGAAAATCTACATTCAGCCTGATTTAAAACTGTCTGACCTTGCTGCGCGAATCAAAGTCAGTACGCATACACTATCGCAGTTCCTCAATGAACGTCTTGGGAAAAGTTTCCCATCTTATATTAATGAATACCGAATCCAAGAAGCAAAACAACTCATTCAATCGGACCATCGGATAAAACTGGAAGCGGTTGCCTATGACAGCGGATTCAACTCCAAGTCCACATTTAATTCTGCCTTTAAGAAGATTACTGGGGTAACGCCTTCAAAATATAAGGAGCAACTTCCGTAAAAGGTCAAATTCATTTCTGGATTTATAAATCTGCACGCACAGAAAATCCCACCCGATTACATTCGTGTTGCATTTTAATTCATCTCAAAATTTGACCACATGAAAAACATCATGAAACTAGTTATCGGCTGTGCACTACTATCCTTAAACAGTTTACAGGCACAAACCGATTTGGAGGCCATTACAGCAACATTAAATGATTATTTGGAGGGCACGGCAAATGGCGAACCGGAACGCGTTGCCCAGGCATTTCATGAAGATTTGAACTTGTATTCAATCAAAAGTGACACTTTGAGCGTTTGGAATGGTCAGAATTATATAAAAGGCATCACGCCAGGAAGAAAAAGCAATCGAATCGGTCGCATTGTCTCAATTGACTACGAGAATGATGCCGCGATTGCCAAAATAGAAATCCTGATGCCTGGCCCCAAACGAATTTATACCGATTATATGATGTTGTTGAAGGTGGAAGGTAGGTGGAAAATTATTCATAAGTCTTTCACCTATGTGAACTTCCCAAAGTCTTGAGTTTCATGCGAAGGCTTTGCATAGCGCTGTTGGCCAGTATTTTGGTCCAATGTAACAACCCGAAAACTCCTGAAAAGTCTGAAGGTTTTGTGCTAAATACAGCAGACCAACAACTTTTGGACTATCTCTTCAAAGACGATAGGTCCCATCTTCCGGGAGAAAGTGTCATGGTCATTAAAAATGGGCAAATTCAATACATAAACCATCTTGGTTTGGCCGATATCGAAGCTGGAAAGTCAGTTTCTGATAGCACCCTTTTTAAAATCAATTCCATCTCAAAACAGTTTTCGGCTATGGCCATAATGCTTTTGGTCCATCAAGGAAAGTTGACATACGAGACAAAACTTAGTGAGGTTTTTCCCGATTTCCCAGCATACGGAGACCATATTACGATGCGACATTTATTGACGCACCAGTCAGGTTTGTGGAGTTACTATGATTTTATTGAGGAAGGGCGTACCGAACCGCTTCTAAATAAGGAAATCTTTGAAAAGCTAAAGCAAAAAGACACGGTTCATTTTGCTGCAGGAACTGAATTCCAATATGGACATACAGGTTATGCGTTGATTCCGTTAATTGTTGAAAAAATTACAGGAGAAACCTTTCCAGAATTCATGCAAACTGAAGTTTTTGAGGTTTTGGAAATGAATAATACCACCATCTTTTCTCCTGAAATCACTATTCCCAACAGGGCTTTGGGTTACACTATCCGTAAAGATTCTGTGCAATTCAATGACGAAAGTGTTATCAGTGCCATATTGGGAAGTAAGGGAGTGTGCACTACGGTAACCGATTACTTTAAATGGGACCAAGCGTTGTATTCCGACGTTTTGATTCCTAAAGAAAAATTAGCAGACGCTTTTCTCAACTGGGAAGATGCAGAAAAGACTGAAACGGAAGGCTACGGCTACGGCTGGAATATTCGGTTTGAGGATAGCATAAAAGTACTCAGCCATTATGGTGAAACAACTGGATTTGCCAGTCAGGTCAATAGAGTGCCCAGTCTTCAATTGACTGCTGTTTTGTTTTCCAATTATATTGGAGCCGACCGGAATTTAATGCATAAAGTCAATGCGTTGACCAGTATCTATTCGGATTATAAAATTCCCATGCCCTTGGATTTTGTGATGAAAAAAGCGATTGATGAAAATGGTTTGACCGAAGGACTGAAAACCTATGATGTGCTGAAGAATGACAAGCGCTACAAGCATGAACAAACCACGCTTAGTTTTTTAGGTGCCTTGTTTTACCGGATGGACCGGAAAGTAGAGGCAGAAGGTGTCTACAGAAAGGCAATCTTGGAGCAACCTGAATATTTTGGCGGATACTTTGGTCTTGCGCGAGTTCAAAAAGACAAAGGCGCTATTGAAGAGGCCATCACGCTTTATGAGAAGGTACTTGGTTTAGGTACCGATGAGGAAGGTATTGTTGAGTATGTTGAAAGACAATTAGTGCAACTTCGAAAAGAATAGTATTGATTTCTCCTCAAATCGAGGCTAAGCCGTTTGTCCCAAACCATCCCTTGAGGTATCACGATTCAGGATATTGAATAGGGTTTGTCGCAGTTCCTCCGGATTAAAAGGTTTGGTGATTAGTCCATCCATTCCGCTGGTGTTCATATCCTTTTGGGAATACATTCCCGTAGATGCGGAAAGTGCATAAATGGGAATGTCACGGTTAAGGGATTTATTGGATTCTCGGATGACTTTGGTCGCTTGAAAACCATCAACCTCAGGCATTTGAAGGTCCATCAAAATCAAATCGTAACGAACTTTTTCGGCACGTTGAATGGCAATTTTGCCGTTTGCAGCCAAGTCAAAATTTGCCTCCCATTTGGTTAAAAACTTCTTGATAACCATGGTGTTGACTTTATTGTCTTCTGCTACAAGAATTCTTGTTCCTTTAAGGGATTGGGTTACTTCAGTTTTTTGCGAATTGATTTCACTGGTGGTGGACAGAATAGGTTTCATCTTGTCTTTCGCCAGAGTCAAGGAAAAAGAGAAAACGGACCCCACGCCCAATGTACTATCTACGTATAAATCGCTGTCCATTAATTCCAACAACCTGCGACAAATTGCGAGCCCCAATCCTGACCCCCCATATTTTCGGGTAACGTTCGGGTCTGCCTGTTCAAAAGTTTTGAAGATGTCCTTTAAGCGGTCTTTTCGAATGCCGATGCCAGTGTCTCTTACCGCAAAATCCAAGCTACATTGGTTTTTGGTTTGTTGCGCTACCGAAATGCTGACAGCAACAGAACCTTTCTCCGTGAATTTGATGGCATTTCCGATAAGGTTGGTGAGTATTTGAGAAATTCGCGTGCTATCGCCTTCGACCAATTGAGGTAGT
Source organism: Bacteroidota bacterium (assembly GCA_039820925.1). Classification (GTDB taxonomy): domain Bacteria; phylum Bacteroidota; class Bacteroidia; order Flavobacteriales; family Flavobacteriaceae; genus Flagellimonas. Next base: position 8,401 of record JBCBPD010000049.1, read on the forward strand.
TTTTCATCAATCTCAAGATTGAAATCAATACCTCGTTCTTTAATCCGCTGACTAAAGATATTTTGCAGACGTAGTACTGTATCCTTTAAATCAAAGCTTCGTTTTTCTATCACCAAAGAACCGGATGCAATCTTGTTGAAGTCCAAAATATCGTTGACCAATTCAAGAAGGTGTGAAGATGAATCTTTTAGGGCACTGAGGTTTTCCAATTGCTCGATTTTCGGATTTTCGATGAGCAATAAATTGGTAATACCTATTACTGCATTGAGCGGCGTTCGAATCTCATGTGACATGGTGGATAAGAAGTCATCCTTGGCCTTGCTGGCTTTATTGGCCAGTTCGCTTGCCGCAATGAGGGCAAACTCGGTATTCTTGAGTTGGGTAATATCCACAATGGTGCCCGTGTAGCCTTCTTTTACCCCAGTGCTGGAATACAGTGGTTTAATGGACATATCCAACCACTTGAGTTCTCCTTGACAGGTAGTGATTTCAAATTTTTTACCGTTCAAGGGTTCGAGTCCTTCATCGAGACCCAGAAAATCACCAATATGTTCTCCTGTTTTATCTTTTAGGCAAGCATGATAGGACATACCCAGAGATTCTTCTACGGTGCATCCCGATAAGCATTCCCAGGCGGTGTTGAGATAGGTCCACTGGCCATTACTGTCCATTTCAAATATAACATCACGAATGTTTTCGGCAACCTTATCCAAACGTCGGGATACGGTTTCCACATTGTTGCGTAACTGTTGGTTGGCTTCAAAAAGTTCCTGCGAACTTTTCTCCAAAGTGTTTTCCATGTGCTCCATGTCCGAATCAAATTCGGCATAGGCACGGTTCACAAAATCCAAAAGACCCAACATCTTAGGGTCGATATTCTCGACCAACCCCGTTTTCCTCAACTGTCGGGCCAACAGTCTATGGTACTTCATTCAGACAATGTCGTTATGGTCATGGTTTGGTTGTGCAAACTGCACGGTGAAAACTTATCAAAAGGGGCAATTTCGCCGTAGGAATAAAACCCGGTGCTATAAGTGGTTTCACCCAAAACGCCGTTTACGGCTTCTACTTCTTCCTCCACAAGTTGTTTCAATACGAGTCGACGTCCCACACAACTGATAAGAAAGGCCAATTTATCTTTCCCATTATCTTCAAGGGTTCCAATTCTTGCGGACTGTTCAGCACCATTGATAAGCCGGTCTACATTAGCTTTCATTAAGCGCACATAAGCACCTTCAGGCACATCTCCGGCAAACGTTAAACTTTGTTCCTCTTCGTCAACGGACAAAATAGTCCGTACTACAGGAGCTTGACCTTTTTTATTTCGCAAACTCAATGGGAACAATAGTCCAGAACTGGGTAGTTCTTTGGCTTTATCACCCAAAAAGCGTTTGTACAATTCCAACGCAGGGCAACCGTCTAATTCATACAAAACATTGTCTTTCGACTTAGTGACTAGACGCTCCATTCCAAAACTATCCCAACCACCTTTGGAACCATATCCAATTTGTAACTGTTCGCCATAAAGGCCTAGTGCAATGATTTTTCCTGTGGAAACGCCTTCTTTGGTTACCGTGAAGGTTCGTTTAAAATCAGAACCATCTCCAGCCAGCCCGCCAGTGATACTAGGGTAGGGGGTACCGCCTTCGTTCAATCCTTTTACCAAGGCTGCGCCATTGACATGAAGTCCATCACTAAAAACCATGATATGTCGCAAACCATTCTCCTCAAACGCTTGACGCAAGGCAATACCCGCAGCATAGCTGTCAGGATGTTGTTCCAATTCAGTTTCTTTTACGCACAGGGTTGTAGACTCAAAACGAATGGCCGTAAGCGCAACGCAATCGTCCAATACTTGGTCGCCCAGAATTTCTCCTGATGTTGAGCAGCCTACAATTTCAGCATCATGATAGGCGTTTGACAGCTGTTCTACAAACGAGTCTGTCGCTTTGAATCCAGGGGAAACAAATAAGAAAAAGATGTTGGGGGCAAAGGGTATCTCCAGGTGTTCAACGTCTGAAAGCTGGGTTACCTTAAATTGAAAAACATCCATAATTGTAGGATTTACACTACAAAAAAGGAAGGTAATATGTTTTATTGTTACGGTTCGATGACCTGCAACTCTGGCAATGTCCTTTTGCTACTCGGTTTTAGTATTATTACCGTTGTTGGCAGAGCTCAATTGCTTTTTTGGCGTTTTTGGTCGCTCGGACTTGGGTAAGGAAATGGTAAATGTTGCACCTCGGCCTTTTCCTTCAGATTTTGCCGATATTTTCCCTTCATGCGCATCGATAATCTTTTTCACCATATAAAGTCCTAAACCAGAACCTTCTACGCTGCCATCAAACCGTTCAAAAGGGGTAAAGAGTTTATCCAATTCCTTGGACGTTAGTCCCGCCCCGTTGTCAATTACATTAAATTGAATTTCATTTTCCAAAGAGGCAGTTTCTATGCGTATGGCAGGAGATTTTTGGTCACCCATATATTTGATGGCGTTATCCAATAGATTTTCAAATACCTGAATCATCCGATTTCGGTCACCGTATACTTTTGGAAGGTTCTTGTCGATATACAATTTGGTATTCGTTTGGGTCACACGTCCTTGAACCAGACTTCTTGCAATCTCCAAAATCTCGTTCATATCCAGCAGTTCCAAACGGTTTTCAATCTTGCCCAACTTCGCAATTTTGGTGATGTCCGTAATGAGATTGTTCATCACATCGCAGGTTTCATTCATATAACCAACGTACTCCTGAATCTCAGGGTGTTTTTCCATATCCAATTCCATAGGAATGAGGCTAGCAATTCCTTTAATACTATTTAAAGGGCTTTTCAAATCATGGGAAACGGAAAACGCGAAACGTTGTATTTCTTCATTTTTAAGAGAGAGTTGGTCGGCGGCTGCCATCAACTTCTTATGTTTTAATTGGAGTTCTTGGGTGCGTTGGTTGATTTCATTTTCCAATTTGACTTGAGTGTTTTTCAATCTTTGGATTCTTAGCTGATAGATGACGAAAAAGCCAAAAACCGCTAGAAAACCTACCAATGCCCTGAACCACCAAGTTTTCCAATACGGAGGTGTGATGGTTAAGAACAATTTGATTTCATTATTCCCCCAAACACCATCTGAATTTGTGGATTTGATGCGGAGGGTATAATCTCCAGGATTTAAGTTTGTATACGTGGCATGTTGGTCTTTCCCCACATAGTTCCACTCGGTTTCAAACCCTTCGAGGAAATAGGCAAACTGTACTTTCTCAGGATGGCGATAGGTTAGGGCATGAAACTCAAAATCAACAACATCTTGATGATATGCCAATACTAAAGTGTCAGTTTGACTAATGTCTTGCGTCAACACCCCAAATTCATCATTGGGGGCTACATTTTTATTAAAGATGCGAAGGTTGGTGATGAGTACTTCAGGGACGTCTTGTCGTTTTAAAACTTCTTCAGGTTTAAAAATATTAAAGCCATTGCTGCCCCCAAAAAGCAGCTCACCTGCTTTTGTTCTGTAGTATGAAGATGCATTGAACTCATTTCCTTGCAGACCGTCGTTAGCATCGTATGAAACGATGTCATGGCTTTCATGTTCATAACGGACCACACCATTTCCCGTACTCAACCAAAGATATCCCTCATCATCGGGGATGATACCTTTTATCGCGTCATTGGGTAGTCCTTCTTTCTTGGTGATGGCCACGAAAGCATCTGTCTCGGGAAGATATTTGTTTAATCCGGCCTGCGTACCGACCCAGAAGTTACCTTCTGTATCGTGTGCCATGGCGTTGATGAAATCATTGCTTATGGTTCTTTCTGAATGAAGGGTATGGTAATGTACAGGAACCCACTTGTTTTCCTTCTCTTCCAATCGGAATAAACCTGAAGTTTGCGAACCTACCCAAATCTGTCCAGAATTATCTTCAAAAAGTCGTGCCAAGGTTATGGTTTCGGAACCATCTTTTTCCGACCGAACACTGACATGCTGATACTTTTTGGTTTCAGGATAGTAAATATGAAGGCCACCAAATAAAGTTACAATCCAGATGCGCCCTTTTTCGTCTTGAAGTATGTCGGTAACATTATTAGACCCTAAAAAGGAATTCTCTTTGTTCCAGACTTCAAATTCTTCGGTTTTGAGGTCTAGAATGGCCAACCCATGCGCCCAAGACCCCACCCAAAGTTTATCGGTATCATCTTGCATTAGACATAGAACGACTTCGGTGTTCAGAGTACCTTCAGCAGCAGAAAGAACTTTAAAACGATTTTGACTTCGGTCCCAAATATTCAGTCCGCCACCATCAGTACCAATCCAGAGGTTGTTCTTTTCGTCTTCCCAAAAAGTATTTACTATGTTGTTGTTCAATGAATTGGGATTGAACGGGTCCGTTTGAACATGTTTGAATTTGAAATACTCCGGGTCGTAAAAACTTAATCCTTTTTTGAAAGGCCCCATCCAAACAACACCATTTTTGGAGGTATGTAACGACCAGACTGAATTCCCCGAAATGGTGTTTGGTTTCTTTAAGTCTGCCGTTATGTTACCTACACTTCCTGTTTTAGGATTGTATATAAACAATCCCGCATTTTCACTTCCCAACCATATTTTCCCAAAATTATCTTGGGTAAGGGAAAGGATGGTACGCCCTTGTGAAATTGGAATTTTTTCCGCTTTAAGTTCAAAATCTGTCTGAACCTTTAGTTTAAGAAGATTGCCATCGTGAGTACCTAGCATATATGTTTCATCAGAAATGCACAATGCGCTGCTGATATCTTGTGGTTTTGATATCTGCGAAATGACCTGTAACGCATCATTTATGACGTAGATAGAAGCCTGTGTGACAATCATTAGCTTATCTTCCGCTAAGGGAAAAAGCCCTACAATAAAATGATTGCTTGGCCCTTTACGGTATATTTCGTTAAAACGGATTTGTTGGGTTTCTCCACTTTTCAAGTCATAGCGATACACACCCGCATTATCGGTGCCGAGCCATAACCAGTTTTGAGACCTCGCGATAGCCCCTATGTATTTGGTTTGTAAAAACTGTCCTTTGGGTTTAAATGGAAAGGGTTTAACAAGGTTGTATTTTCTATCGTAAAGGTTGAGTCCTTGGTTGGTGCCAATGTACAGGACACCCTCTGAATCTTCATAAAGACTCTCTACGTAACCGTCGGTAAGGCCAACTTTACCATCTTCACTTTTTTCGAAAACTTGAAATTCGGTCCCATCATATTTATTGAGTCCATTAGGTGTGCCGACCCACAAAAAGCCAGAACTATCTTCGAACAGTTGGGTGGCAGAGCTTTGGGACAACCCAGTTTCAATATGTTGAAAAGTAATGGTATCCAAATCAGCCTGCGCGGTCATTTCATGACCAAGAAGACTCAGGAAAAGGAGTAAAAGTGCTATAGTATTAGGTTTCCCCATAGATGATGTTAGATTCAAGTGGTGTTTAGTGGTTTGGTAATTAAAGAGAAACCTATGGAATGGCGAAATTATTGTGGTAGAGAGGGTTAAATCTTCCAAGAAATCTAAATTCCTGTTGTTTACTCGATAAAAGGGTTTCAATTATGCGTTTTTACTTACCTCCGCTTGATGAAATCCATATCGGAGTAAAGCATTCGTTTTCGAACGCTAAATCTGATGCAATTCAACTCGATGTAACGACGGTTCAATAGAAAAGTCTACCAAATACTTTAGTTTTCACTGAGTTTTGACCCATGTTCAACCACAATATATACTAACTATGACACCAGCAGAAGTTTTTTCCATCAGCAACCTTATGGTCCTTCCCATGTGGCTTCTTATGCTTGTGCTTCCCAAATGGAAGGTCACTCGGTTTTTAATCGATTATAGAATCATACCAATTGCACTATCTGTAATTTATGTCACTTACATCGGCATTGCCATAAGTTCAGGTGGTATGATGGATTTCGGCAGTCTCGCTAGTGTCATGGAACTTTTTACCCAAGAAAATGCGGTATTGGCGGGTTGGGTGCATTATTTGGCTTTTGACCTGCTCGTAGGCATGTGGATGCTAGACCAAAACAGAAACCTTGGAGTTCATCAACTCCTTATGGTGCCTTGTCTTATTGGCTCCTTCATGTTTGGTCCAGCAGGTTTTTTACTCTTCATAATCATTAAATCAATCAAAAAAGCGACATCATGAAATCAATTAATCAAGTACTAATCACAGTTCGAAGAGAAAGTCCGATACTGTTTGGGGCGGTTATGCTCCATTTTACGGTAGCACTATTATGTTTGATTGGAATTTTTGTCGATGACCGCATGCTCATGGGTATCAATGTTTGGATTAAGCCGCTAAAATTCACGCTCTCTGGTGGAATCTATCTTTTGACTGTTGGCTTTTTAACCACTGTGTATCCATTTTCCAAAAGGAAGCGCAACATCATTAACAACATTGTCACGTGGACTATGCTCCTTGAAGTGGGCATCATTGTCTTCCAAGCAGCTCGAGGGGTGAAATCACACTACAATCAATCCAGTCTATTTGATGGCCTGTTATTTTCAGCCATGGGAGTTTTGATTTCGATAATCGTAATGACCATGGTGTTTTTCATTATTGAAACGATTCGCTTGAAATTGGATGTTCCCAAATCAGTACAACTTGCTTTACTGCTAGGGTGGATAGTAGTGTTTTTTGGTAGTTGGGTTGGTGGGCAAATGATCCAACAAATGTCGCACAATGTTGGCTTCGCAGATGGGGGAGCGGGCTTGCCCATTTTGAATTGGAGCACTCTAGCTGGGGATTTGCGCATTGCCCACTTCTTCGGATTGCACGGTATTCAAATTATCCCTTTATTCGCAGTAAACCTGACCCGTAAATGGAAAACTACCGAAAAACAAAGGGTGTTGTACACTTTGCTATTTGGGTTGTTGTATGCCGGCTGGCTTGCCTTCACTTTTTATCAAGCCAAACAAGGTATGCCCTTGGTCAAGCTGTAAGAATCTTTTCAGAATGAAGCTGTTCAATAAAGCAAAACGCATCCAGTATTTGGCTTTTGATGACAAATGGTTCGTCGTATTTGGCATTATCCTGCTCAGCTTTGTCACGGACTTCATGTTTTCCCGAAATTCTTTTGCCAGGTTGCCTTTTTTCGAAGCGGTCATCAACTGGAGCGTCTCCTTGATGTTTTCGACCATGAACTGGCTAATAATTCGTTCTATTTTGATTGGTCTGCGAAAAAGATATCCAAGCTTGAAAGACAACAGCATACGAATCCCACTATTTTTTGTATCCATTGTCTTGACCATTCTAGTGGTCGATTTAATGGGTAATCTAGTGTTAGGAGGCATATTTGGGTCACAATACAATCACCCACTGCGTTCGAAAATCATTTTGCCCATTATCTTGATAAGTACCATGACGATGGCAATCTACGAGGCAATTTACTATTACATCCGTCTTAAAAATGCGATTCGGGAAGAAGAGCAGGCCAAACGGGCCATAGTTCAGGCGCAATTGGATGCCCTGCGAAACCAAGCACAGCCTCATTTCTTCTTTAACACTTTGAATACGTTGCGGGATATCATCGACCAAAACACCAAGGAAGAAGCCAAAGAATTTGTGGACCGACTGGCGGATATTTATCGCTTTATCTTGGAGTCGGGTAACGCCAATTTGATTTCCTTAAAAGATGAATTGAAGTTTTCAAAGGCATATATTCATGTACAGCGCGAACGTTTTGGAGAAAATCTTAATGTGGATTGGAAAGTTTCTAAAGAAACCGAAGTGCAATTCATCATTCCTATGAGTTTACAGTTGTTACTTGAGAATGCCGTGAAGCATAACATCGTTTCACGTGCAAAACCCTTGAATATTCAGGTAGTGGCCAAGTCGGGAGAACTTTCGGTCTCCAATCCTTTACAACCCAAATCGACAAAGTTGCCGTCTACTAAACTTGGCCTAAAAAACATTCAAGAACGTTACCAGTTGATTTCGGATGAAAAAGTACATATCCACAAAACTGAAGAAGAATTTGCGGTAACGCTACCGCTATTTAACCCAAATCACCTAAAACAAAACGATGCGAACATTAATAATTGAAGATGAGCCCAGAGCTGCCAATCAGTTGCAGAACTTATTGGAGAAATGCGATATCAATTTTAAGTTGTTGGACGTTATCGATACCGTAGAAGATAGTGTGCAATGGTTCCAACAAAATCCAACGCCAGACTTGGTTTTTATGGATATTCAATTGGCTGACGGACTCAGTTTTGAAATATTCCATAAAGTCTCAGTACCCTGTCCCATAATTTTTACTACAGCATTTGACAACTACGCCTTAAAGGCCTTCAAGGTAAATAGTGTGGATTACTTGCTCAAGCCAATTCAACAAGAGGATTTAGAACAGGCTTTAAACAAATTCGAATCTACTTACAAAAACAATGATGCAGGCATGCAAAAGCTAAAAAGTATGCTGCAAGAACTACAAGGGTTGAAAACGCGCCAGAGTATTTTGGTAAAGGAAGGTGATGGTTTTGCCCAAATCCAGATTTCGGATTTGCTGTATCTCTATTCTGAAGACAGCATTACTTTTGGGGTCACCAGGGCAAAGCGGGTCATTATTGACGAGACCATGGACGAAATACAACAAACTTTGGATGCCTCAGTTTTTTTTAGAATCAACCGAGGGCAGTTGGTTTCGAAAAATGCCATTCTTAAAATAGACAAATACTTCAATCATCGATTGAAGTTATCGCTGGTCAATAGTAGGGAACAAGAGTTTGTCGTTAGTCGCCCAAAAACCTCGGAATTCAAGCAGTGGTTGAATTGTTGACTTATATTTTTCTATTCTAGTGAATGTAATAGATGGTTAATCCTTTTCCGCTGCCAAACGCCATCATCCTTGGTGAGGGATAAGGCTTGGTTCAAATGTTTTTTACATAGGGTAGGTTCTCCAAGGGCCAAATGCAGATATCCTTTATCTTCATTGAAGCTAAATTCATCCGTTATTAAGCCTTCGTCATGGAGGTATTTGAATATCGCCTTTGCGGTTTCCAGATTGCTATGTTGTGATTTCCATATAGCCTGGCAATGTTCCAACTGCTCTAGATAATAATAGAAAAGGGGTTGGTTGTCATATTGTATTCTGGCCCTAGCCATAAGCGGAAAAGGAACTTGGTTTAGGGCAGCGTATATCTGTTCTTTTTTCTCAGGAAAAGTACTCAGGAATGTTTTAAATGTTTGCATACCGGTGGTAAAACCTTCTGCCTCAAAATCATTGAGCATGGTTTCCCTGAAATATTCAGGATGACGACTTCGGGTATTTAGAGTTGCAAAATTGAACGTATCGAAAAACTGGTCCAAAGGAACAATCCGAGACCCTTTTTCCAGTTCTTTTGCCAAATCAATTTGATGTGTCACCTTATAATTATGGTACAAATTCAAATAAATCTTTTGATTCTTTAAATCATATACATTAGAGTACTGGGTAGTTATTTTGCCTTCTTGGTGGACATCTTCCAAAATACTTTGAAAGAAATCAATGGAAATAGGAGTAGAGGATGACAAGGCCTTATCAATCTTTTCATAACGTAAGCACGAGTAATTTTTGTCTTTAATATTACAAGCATTGAAATTTGTAATGATTTGATAGTCCTTGTTCCGCTCTACAGAACCTTGTGCATTTATGGTGATTGATTTCCCTTTTGCATCTGCAATGAGTACTTGTGTAGTTCGGATATTGAAAGACCGGTCTTTTAGCTTTGCCAAAACTTCATCAACCGTTTTGCAGGAATACAATAAATCACTAAAACCCTGACAGTGAATGGGACCTTCTGGTCCATCTAAGCTTATTTTGGGAATTGCCGCATAGTCAAAAAACAAACCATGTTCATTCATACCCGCTTGCGCCTGCATATCCGAATAACCAAAAAAGACTACACCGTACCTGCCTTTATTTGCTGGTTGAAAACGTGCATAAGTGAAAGGGTAAGCCCCGTCTTCATTTGCCCCTACAAGTACTTTTCCGTTTCTGGAAGCGCTGAAAATAGAACAAGCGTTGGAAGCTTGAAACCAGAATATAAATCCAATTAAAATTATTCGCCACATTGCAGTATCATTTATGATTCAATAGCAGGTACTGGGACAACAGGAAAAGGTTACAAACAATCTTCAGAAAATTTCGAGTAACTGTTTTATATCGGTAATGACTAAAATTTCTTAACCTTAACCCCATGATTGAGAATTAAAAAATAAATAGTCGAAAAGTGGTTTGTTTTCAGGCGGTTAATGGTGTTTTTGATAATGGATTTTGTAGTATCTTGTTAGAATTGCTATACCAAAACTGCCTAAAATGACTGCCAACTTTCCTTTTACAAGATTTTTCTTGTTGTCTTTTGCGTTGCTGCTTATCGCTTGTTCAAGTGATGGCTCTGAGGATGAAGTTCCTCAACAACCGCAGCCAGGACGTTCCGTCAACGCCTTGGAACAAGCCCAAATTGATTGGCTGAATAACATGATGGACATCATGGAAGCAAACTCTATCAATCGAAAAACAATTGACTGGTCCGTTTTTCGCACAAGGGTACTCAATGAAGCACAAGGAAAACAAACGCGAGCTTCTTTAGACCCAGTCATTCGAAGTGCAATTACATTATTGGGGGACAGCCACAGTTTTGTTCGCAAACCAAGCGGGCAAGCGCTTGTTGGGCAGTCCAATCTTGATTGTTCCACCCAGTCTGCTCCTGTAGAAGAATTAGAGAATATTGGTTATGTGTTAGTTACGGGCTTTTCAGGCACTCCACAAGAAGCACAAGATTTTGCCGAAAATATCCAGCGTACTATTGCACAACAAGACAATGAATCATTAATTGGATGGGTGGTAGACCTTCGCAACAACAGTGGAGGGAATATGTGGCCCATGCTAGCAGGAATTGGTCCCGTTTTGGGCGAGGGCGTCGTAGGTTATTTTGTTGACCCGAATGATGTGAAAGACGGATGGGGTTATTTTGAAGGCGAAAGCAGATTATCAGGACAAGCCATTACCACCGTTACTGAACCGTACCAGCTTATAAATCCTGACCCCAAGGTTGCCGTATTGTTTAATCGAGCTTGCGGTAGTTCTGGCGAAGCCATTATTGTAGCGTTCGAGGAACGCCCGAATACAAGGAGTTTTGGAGAACCCTCATGTGGTGTTTCCACCGCAAATAGCAACTTTGATTTAGGGGATAACTACACTTTGTGGCTTACGGTTTCAACTTTTGCGGATAGGGAGGAAAATCTCTATGGAGGACGTATTCCACCAGACGTAGCCGTTCAAAACCCTGATTTGATATGGGATAGTGTACGTGAATGGTTTGCTGAATAAGTTCAGTAAACCAGTATTGGTACGGAATTTGGTCAATATTCGGTAGCACCTATACGTATACCTTATGACCCAAATCGTAAAGACTGTTTTTCTATTGGCGAGTTTATGCGTTGGATTGCATTCCACTTTGGCGCAAAAACGAGGATTCCAGCACGGATACATTATCGAAAAAAGTGGAGATACCCTAAAGGGTTACATTAAAGACCGGTCGCCTGAACCCTTTGTTTCTTTATTCAAAAAAGTCAGATTCATAAAAGAAGGCTCTCGAAGAACCAGAAAATACGGCCCAGAGGCTATTTTGGGGTATGGGGATGAAAATGATGACTATGTAGCGATTCCTTTTCGAGAAGAAGTTCAGTTTTTGAAGTTCCGGTATTACTCTGACGCATTTGCCCCCATGACATTCTTAAGGGTAATTCGACGCTCTGAAGAATTGATTTATTATGAACAGCAGTTTGTGCAGGATGACAACAATTACTTGAATACTGTTCCTTTCTTTCACAAACCCTCCTCCAAACAAATGGTTCGGGTTACCCAAGGTCTTTTTGGTTTTCGAAAGAAGCACATTGTGGAATACTTTTCTCAATGTCCAGCATTGATTCAAGCGGTCAACCAAAAGAATCCTGAAATTCAAAGTGTGATGGATTTGTACGAGTTCTGCCTGGAAAATTGTGCCTTTTGAATTCGGAGACCACTCTAGCAAACCGGATTGATTAGGTAAAGGGGCCATCAGGACTTCGCCAAAGCTGCAATTTTTTCGGAAACCGCAACTTTATACATGGCACTTATGGGAATTTTGTTGTTTTCGATAAGCAAATGGGTTCGTGTTGCCTTGCTGACCCTTTCCAAATTGGCAATGTAAGACTTATGGGTACGTTGAAAGTGCTCTGATAGCCTTGTAGCGATATGAATGAGCGTTTCAGAAATCAAGTACATTCTTTCATCGGTAAAAACCTTCAAATAATTACCGAAACTTTGGATGTACTGAATGGATTCAAAGGGAATGGCAATGGGCAAGCCTTCATGTTTTATTTGTAATTCTCTGCTTTCGTTGCTTTCTGGAGTAGGTTTTATTTCTTGTACAGACACCTTGTTGACCGCTTTTAAAAAGCGTTCAATGCGTATTGGCTTCAACAGGTAATCAATCACACCATAATCATAACTTTTGAGCGCATATTCAGAATAGGCGGTAGTCAAAATTACTTTAGGAGGATGTGCGAGCGAATTCAAAACTTCCAGGCCATTCAATTCTGGCATTTCAATATCCAGAAAAATGAGGTCCACGTCGTTTTGGCGCACAAAATTGATGAACTCCAAGGGATTTCCTGTACTTAACAAGACCATAAAGTTGTCAATTTTAGCACAATAATCTTCAATCACCTTACGCGCTAATATTTCGTCATCTATAATGGCTACCTTAATCATTTACTTGAAGTTACAAATCAATCTCCAGATTCACTTGAAATGTTTTTTGCAAATCTTCAATCTGCAAAACATGCGTTTTTGGATAGAGCAGTTTTAAACGACGTTTCACATTTTCAAGACCCGTACCTTTCCGGTTGGTTTCGCCTTCCATTTTGGGTTTCGAATTCAAGACCGAAAAATGGAGCCTATTCTTTTTAACCATTGCGGCAATATCAATAGAACTCGTTTCATTGGTAATTTGAGCCCCATGCTTCACCGCATTTTCTACAAAAGGAATCAGTAACATGGGAGCAATCGTGTTCTCTGAAATTTCTCCTTCAATGCTAAATTCAATGGTACAACGCTCGCTTAACCGTTTTTCTTCAAGGAATAAATAGTTTTCTATAAATTCCAATTCTTCTCTGAGGAGCACAGTATCTTTTTTTGCGCTTTCTAGTTGATACCGCATCAATTCCGACAACTGCATAACGACAGTTGGGGTTTCGGGAGACTGTTGTCGTGAAAGTGAGTAAATACTGTTAAGAGAGTTAAATAAAAAATGGGGATTGACCTGTTCCTTTAGGTAATTCAACTCTATCTCTTTTTGCAGTTTTTCCTTTTCAACCGTTTCCTTTTGAATAATAATATTTCGTCTTAGTAAAAAAGCTGCCATTCCAGTGCCGGTGGTGTAAATAAGAAAGAAAAAGAATTTCGAAACCACCGTCCAGCCTTTCCCATAGCCCCTCAAATATGAGGTTAGAAATATGATGCCAATGAGCAAGGCAGCATAAAGCAAATACCTCCGTTTATCCAGCAAAAAGGGGACCAACGCAAAATGGTTTATCCAAATGAGAATCATGATGATGGATGCATAGCTCAGACCATGCGTGTAAAAGGACCAGTCTGTTTCAAATTTGTCCTTGACCGTCCAAATGCTGAGTATTTCCAGAATGAGAACGAGAAGAAAAGCTGCTAGATTGAGAAGTATGGTATGCTTTAAAGACCTTTTGAGCATAGCTTTTTCTATTAAACCGTAAAGGTACTGTGTACATGGACCAGTTGCTATTTTTTCTTATCAAACCCGGATAGCAATGACGAAATCATTTCATCATTTAATCGTCTTGCTCATCATCTTTACGAATTTAAACCCAGATTCTAGCCTACTTTTAGATTGAGAAATAGGGGCTCAAGAACAATGCACTAAGCTTCCTTATAAAAAATGAAACTAATAGCCTAACAATCAATTAACAATAACAATCATGACGAACAAAATCAAACTACTCCTCGGAATAATCATCCTTGCTTATGCTGGCAATGCGCAACAAAATATGGGTCCTGCTCCTGAGGCAACAAAGGCTGAGGCTGAACTACGCTTTTGGGATGTGCCTAATCTTGAACCGGCTTATGTCAGCGTGACTCCAGAAAACAGGAAAGATGGTATCCCAGTCGGAGCGCTTGGGGTAGATGGTGGTAAAAAAGAAATCATTCTCGAGATGGCTAAGAAAATTACCGATAGCATTTTCCCGAACTACGACAGTTTTTTGATTAGTCATAAAGGGAAACTTGTGTTTGAATCTTATTACAAGCACGGACGTATCAATTTGCCCCATCCACAAGCCTCAGCCACAAAAGCATTCACCTGTTTGGCCTTAGGCCGTGCCATTCAAATGGGATATTTAAGTATGGATGATTTGGACAAACCTTTAGTTCACTTTCTAAAGGACCTGGACCCAACCAAATTTGTAGAAGGAGCGGAAAAAATCACACTCGCCAAAGCATTGACTATGCGTTCAGGCGTTCGTTTCACCGAAGACCAGAAAAAAGAAATGGAGAATAACCCAGACCAACTTAAAGGGCAACAGCAGATTCAAACCCTCTTGTCACTGAGTGCACCGATTACAGAGGCCTCGCAAAGTTTTAAATATCAAGGTGACCCAACCTTTGTCATGCAGGTTCTTGACGCGGTTGTCCCTGGTTCCGCCAAAGACTTTATCAAAACGGAATTGTTGGACAAATTAGGCATTACCAACTACGTTTGGTCAACTGCACCTAATGGTTTGCCCGAAGCAGGATGGAAGGTCAGTATGACCTCTAGAGATATGGTGAAGTGGGGGACTTTGGTCATGAACGAAGGCCAGTGGAACAATGAGCAACTTATTTCAAAGGCCTATTTGAAGCAAGGCGTCAATCGAATTCTACTCACCGGTGATGACGATGTTTTCGGTGGGGGCGAGAATGTTTCGAAACAAGGATACGGTTATTACTGGTGGAGTGCAGATTTAAAACATAACAACAAAAAGTATTTAAGCACATCCGCCCAAGGTGGTGGCGGACAATACATTGTGTTAATCGAAGAACTTGATTTGATGGTGGTAGTTACCGCTCACGACAATGACAACAGGACGCTGCAGATAATATCAGAGTATGTTTTACCGGCGTTCGCAATGTAAATATTAGTTACACATAACTTAAATAGATAGAGCAATAAGGGAATCAATTTTTACGGGACGAAAAATAGTTTGAAGAAAAGTGAAGCATCACCGCAAGATGTGCTTCGAAAAAGCATCTAATATTTTATTCAATCCTTTTTCAACTAAAAAAACAAACAATGAAGTACCCAAAACTCACCCAAATGCTTTGTCTAGGAGTATTTATCTTTTTGTCCTCTTGCAATAGCGATGACAATGAAACAACGAATGTAACAGATACCACTTCTGACGCCGCAAGCATACCACTGTCTGCGTTTGACGAATTCAATTCAGATGCGGTAACGATATCATTCGATGGAGATGCTATAACTATTGAATCCAATGGTTTGCCCAACCATACTTCACCTTATTGGGAAGAGACCAATCCCCTTTACATTGAGCCCGTAGTTGCCGTCGCCCTAACTCCGGGTCGTATTGGGGGCAACAGAAGCTATACGCTAACCGTGCCAGCAGCACCAGAAATAGCTTCGTCGAGTACAGCTACAGGTTTAGGCGCCATTGGCATTTCCGTGACGGGCGTTCCTATATTCAATGACTTAGAAGGTGATAATAGACCTATTGAGGAAGTAATTGCCGAAACATTTGACTACGCTGGAGCCCATAACGGACCTTCCGGTTATCACTATCACGTAGAGTCTTCTGATGTTCCAGAAAACACCGAGCTCTCACATGATGATGAAAAATTAGTAGGCATCATGGCAGATGGCTTTTTGTTGTACGGTAGGAGAGAAGCAGATGGTTCCTACCCAACGGATTTAGATGCACCCGGCGGCCATTTTGGTACCACACCGCATAGTAATGGTGAAGAGGTTTATCATTATCATATTGTAAATGAGTTTTATTTGGGAAGCATTATCGCCTTGTTCGCTGGGGATTTACAAGGTACCCCAAACATAATCATGTAACCAGCGTTAGTACTAAGTTTAAAACAGAGTGTTTCGAATGAAATCGTTTCTTAGGACCCTTTTGTGGCTACCGCTCTTATGGATAAGTTGTTCTGAAACACCTCGGAAACTGCAAACGGAAGACCCTGCAGCCGCAGTCAGCGAAGTACCCAACATCACCATTGAAATAGCAGCGCTCGAATACCACGCACAGACTTCATTATGGACGTTGAACGATATTCCTTTTTCTGGATTTGCCTTAAGCTATCATAAAGACGGGGGTTTACAGGAAAAATTTGGAATCCTAAACGGAAAAAAACAGGGCAAACATGTTCGATTCTATGCCGACGGCCATTTTAAAAGTGTTGCGGAATATAACGGGGGTAAATTACATGGCGAAAAGAAATTATGGGCTGAGGATACTCCGCATATCCTAATTGCCCATTATAGGTATTGGAAAGGGAAACCGCATGGAGAACAAAAGAAATGGTATCCAACTGGTGAGCTGTTTAAAATCATGCGATTGAACCAAGGGAAAGAAGAAGGAATACAACAAGCTTTCAGAAAAAACGGAG
>JBCBPD010000050.1:0-24830 GCA_039820925.1 Bacteroidota bacterium
AGAAGCCAACACGTGTCAAGGATTTGAATTCGGTTACCGCAGCAGAATTGAAAAAGATTTATGGTATTGGCTTCTCTGAAAAGACTTGATGATTATTTATCGTCTTTTGTTTGGCAAAATTGGTTTGCTTGAACTTGAAATACAGTTGTAATGTGAAAAGGAGCGAATCCGAAACTTGGGTCACTTCCTGAAATTGTGCAGTAGATTGAATGTATTCACCATTCTTCCGAAAAGCGAACAGTCTATCCACTTCTTCAGGCGAAATACCCAGGGTATACGCTTTGAAATCTGTTAAGTAATTTGGGTTGAACGGATATATTTCTGCCTTCCGTTCTTGAATAACGGCTTGTTTTAGGCTATCCAGCTCATTTATAAGAGCGGTATCGACCAAGCTTAAAGGTTGCTCTTCACTTTGAATGCTATCCATGAGAAAAACCAAGCCTTGGATCAGAACCAGTATGACCACCAAATAAAGAGTTCCCCGCTGTTCTTGTTTACTGAATGAAAAAAAGGAACCCACTAATATTTTTTTATTTCATCTTACTACTTTGATGCTTTGATGGCATCCAAGTAACGTCGAAGCTGTTTCTTCACCTCTGGGAACAAGAAATACAAACCGACCATATTCGGGAATACCATCGCGAAAATCATGGCGTCGGAGAAAGCCCAGATGGAATCCATACTAGCAGCAGCGCCAATAACCACAAAAGTCAAAAACAAAAGTTTATAGACTAAATCCATGCGTTTCCCTCTTCCGAAAAGAAACTTCCAGGACTGAAGTCCGTAGTAGGACCAGGAAATCATCGTAGAAACCGCAAAGAGCACCACGGCAATTGTTAAAAAGACATTGGAGTACGGAATGTATTTCGCAAATGCCTGAGAGGTAATGCCAGCACCTTCATATGCCACACCGTCTATCAAAACAGCACCAGAACCATCACCGCCATATTCAAATACACCTCCGAAGTTGAAGATGATGATGACCAAGGCTGTCATGGTACAAATCACTACCGTATCGATAAAGGGTTCAAGTAACGCTACCAAACCTTCAGAAGCAGAATATTTTGTTTTCACTGCCGAGTGCGCAATGGAAGCCGAACCTGCACCTGCCTCATTGGAAAACGCTGCTCTACGGAATCCAACCAACAATACACCGATAACACCTCCTACACCAATAGCGGTTGGATTAAATGCTTCTTTGACAATTAAACCAATAGCATCATCAATTAAGGAGAAGTTTCCGAAAATGATATACAAACAAGCTACAATATATAGAAGTGCCATAAAGGGCACGACTTTTTCAGTTACCGAAGCGATACGCTTGATACCACCAATAATGATAACACCAACCAATAAAGCAAGCACCAATCCTATAATGGTTCCAGCCATGGCACTATCCCATCCAAATAGCTCTTTTACCACAATAGTGGCTTGGTTGGATTGGGCAGCATTTCCTCCACCGAAAGAACCTCCGATACAAAAGACCGCAAATAAAGCGGCCGCTACTTTACCAAGGGTCACGAATCCTTTGTTTTTCAAACCGCGACTGATGTAGTACATCGGGCCACCGTAAACGGTACCTTCCGAATCCACATCGCGGTACTGTACACCAAGCGTACATTCTACAAACTTGGTGGACATGCCGAGCAATCCACAAACAATCATCCAAAAGGTTGCGCCAGGCCCTCCAAGGGCAATGGCCAAAGCCACCCCAGCAATGTTTCCATTTCCAACGGTTCCAGAAACGGCCGTAGCCAACGCTTGAAAGTGACTCACTTCACCTTCTTGGCTTTCATCACGAATCGTATCAGGCAAATCACCATCAACAATGTTCACTTCTGCTTTTTCAACGCCATGGCCCCCAGCACCTTCTAGTGCGTCATATTTTCCGCGAACAACATTAATTGCTGTCCAGAAATGACGAATGTTCGGAAAACCAAAGTATAGCGTAAAAAACAGCGCACTTCCTACCAATAAAATCAGTACGAAGGGCGTACCCAGGATATCGAAAAAGATAATCGTATTGAAAAAATCAGAAACTGGTTTAAAGGCTTGGTCTATCTTTTTATCCAGACCAATTTCTTCAGTTTCTTGTGCTATGGTAATAAGGGGAAGTAGTAGAGTGAAAATCGCGAGAAGTCTGCGCTTCATAATCAAAGGTTTGGTGTGTTAATTTGATGTTAAGCGGTCAATATCCAAAAAAAAATCAACGCAATCAAATATTGAGGTTGTTAAACTATCCTATCTTGAACATTTGGTTCAGTTTTCGGATTTGCTCGGGTCTACCCAATACAATTACCTTTCCTTTGGGTTGCAATTCAAGGTCCGCCTCGGGGTTGATGATGTAATTTCCATCTGGTTCAATGTAGCCGATTATGGTACAACCTGTCCGTTTTCGTAAGTCCAAGTCCCGTAGGGAATTACACGGCATTTGATTTGTAAAATCTTCTATCTCGACTTCTTCGAGATTGGTGGTATGTTCGCCTTCAATGGATAGTTGGTCCATAAATGTAATCAGGTCGGGCATGACCACTAAAGAAGCCATATGGTCGCCCCCTATTTTATCGGGCATGATAACCTTGTTTGCCCCGGCGAATCGTAATTTTTTAATGGAAGTAACCTCCGAAGCCCTACTAATGATGAACAGCTTTTGATTCAGCTGTCTTGCGGATAAAACCACAAACAAATTGGTCGCATCGTCCGGAACCGCAGTAATCAAATATTGCGCGCGTTTGATACCGGCCAGCAAAAGGGTCTCGTCCTCATTGGCATCCCCCTCGATAAAAAGTGCTTCGTTTTCATGGCGCTCAATGATATCCTTGTCTTTTTCGATAACCACAAACGGTTTGTTGTATGCTTTCAAGCGTTCTGCAGCCTGTTTTCCGTTTCGGCCAAAACCGCAAACTACTACATGATTGTCCAAGGCATCAATTTTTTTCTTCACTTTCTTCTTTTTAAGGGTTTGAAGGGAGTTGCGTCCTAAAAGATATTCGGTTACCACCGAAATGGCATAACCAAAAATGAAAACACTGGTAACTATTAAAAATACTGTAAAAATCTGGGTATGGGCATCCAAGGGTTTTACCTCAGCAAAACCTACAGTGGTGACCGTAATAATGGTCATGTAAACGGCCTCAATCCAGGTAAAATCACCCAAAATACGATAGCCCAAAACCCCAAATACCAAAACCAAGACCATCAAGGTCAAGGCAGTTACGATTCTTGAGCGAAACAGTTTTACCATATTAGAGGTCGAAAACAGAAGTTCTTTTAGTGTATATCAGGTCTTTGATGCGCAACCAGAAGGCAATGAATAAGTACAGTGCAAAACCAAAACCCAAGGTGGCAAAGGTGAGGTAAATAAATGTTATGCGCACCACGCGCACACGAATGCCCATACGGTCACCAATTCTTCGGCATACCTCAAAACCACGCTTCTGTAAATAGTATAGTAGTTCGTACATCCCCTTCATGTGTTAAAATTATGGGTTTTGATTCAATAAATATGTGCCCACTGCACATTGAAGGCACTTTTTCTGAGTACAATACTGAGTGTACAATTGAATTCTGGATTGACTTTGAAATGCGTCTTTCGATTCGAGTCCAAGTAAGCCGAAACGCTCTATAAGGGTATTCTTCTCCGGATTCAATTCCCTAAGGATTTCGATTAGGTTATAGGAGGAATCTTTTCCGTAATGCCTTTCATAACAAAACTTCAGTGGCACAATGGCATTGATAATCAATAGGTCTATAAAACTATTGGATATAGGTTTCATACTTTTCTTTGAAACCTTAGTGAACGTGAAGTGGGTTTCCCAGAAGGAGGAGGTTTTGGCTTTCAGTACTTTTCGATAGCTCTCCAGACCATCTGACTTCATTAGCATTTGAAATAAACTTTCGTGATGGGAATACAGTTGCGCCAATTGTGATAAACGAATCGTAGGGAAATTCTTGGGGCGCATTCCAAAAAAAGCAGGCTGGTTTGAAGGAGGAGATAATGAAAACTTCTGACTTAGGTAGTGATACTCTTTTCTAAGGTTTAAATAATAGGGTTCGATGGATTGCTCCTTTTGTAAAAGGCCAAAATGACCCAAGAAAAGACTTTCAAGCGCTATGGGGTCACCTCGCAATTTTCGGATGATTGAAAAATCCAGTTTTTTCGCGCTTTCAAAAAAGAAAGAGGCATTGACCTTCGTTCCGAAGCTTCGACAAAGCATCGCAAAAAGCACTTGTTCCCAATCGTTTTGATTTTCGCACAAATAATCTTGAATGATTTGTGCCTTCTGTTCCAACCGTTCAATGTACAAACGTTCTTCCCAAAACTTCCAGTGCGTTTCGGGAAAAACCGCAATGTCTTTTTGGCATGAAATAAATTGGGTTGGAGTATGTTGGATTAGCTTCTGATAGGAATCCAATAAATCTTGGGAGACATACTGTTTTAGCTCAAGAGTAGGAATTTCAGTGTTGTCTTTCCGAAAAATGGAAATGTCATCTTCCCAAACGACGTGCAAGATGACGTTATCATAATTGTTATCCGACTCATGGCGATGTTGATACCAATCCGAAGCTTTGATATGGATTTCAACATTTCCGGCCCATTGTTGTCCACCAATGGTGACGCGCGCATTGAAGAAATCAGGACCAGCCAAAGTATTCAGTTGACCGGGAGAAACTACCTGAACTACTTCACCTTTTGTGGTATGTATAGTTGATGTAAATTTTTGATATTGCCAAACATAGGACAATAAATCCTCTCGCATGATAGTGTAGTTTTATCATACACCAAGCTTCAAAGAAGGTTGATTTGAGGCTAACAGGGAAGCAAAAGTGCTATTCTATTTAGGGATGTTCTACGTCCCCTTTCCAATTCATGAAACCACCCATAAGGTTGTAAGCGTTCGCGATACCCATATTGTTCATCAGGGCGCAAGCTTGACCACTTCGATTTCCGGAACGACAGTAGACATAGAAATTCTTGCTTTTGTCCAATTTATCTACTTCGTCCAAAAAACCTTGTCCCAAATAGATGTCAATATGATGGGCCCCGGGAATGTATCCTTCCTCCCACTCTTCTGGGGTGCGAACGTCAAGGATGAAAGCGTTATCGTCTTGAGTCAACTGCTCACTCCATTCCTCTTGAGATAAGTCTGCCATGGTATGATTTTAAAACCCAAAAATACGCATCCTAAACAAACCTAAGATACGATTTCGCTTTTTCGCTATACTTTTATAGTACACCCTATGGCACGGGTAGTTTCCACTTTGATTTCTTTTCCGGAAAGCATGGCATCCACCGCATTTTCCACGTATTTCTCTTCTACTTTGGAGGCGTCTTGATAGTTGTCATCGATAGCACCAATATATTTGACTACGTTTCCTTTTGCTGTTTTTTCCAACAGGTAAACATGTGGTGTACGTGTGGCGCCATACTGGGGATACACTTTCTGTCCTTCATCAAACAAATACGGAAAGCTGAAACCTTTCTTTTCCGCGCGTACTTTCATTTTAGCAAAACTATCTCCCGCTTTAACGGCCGGGTTATTCGGATTGATGGCAATTACCGGCACGCCTTGTGCTTTATATTTGGCATCCAAAGCAATGATGCGGTCTTCGTACGCCACTGCATAAGGACAGGTATTGCAGGTAAAAATGACCAAAAAGCCTTTGGCATCTTTAAAATCTGCAAGGGAAACCATAGAGTCGTCGACGTTCTTCAAGGAAAAATCCGCGGCCATATCACCGATACCATATCCTTCCGCAATCGGTTTGTCTCCATACGTAAAAGAAGCAAAAACCAACAAAAACAGGGTAGCGCTTAAAAATTGAAAAAGTTTCATAGTTCTCATTGTAAAAAGGGTTGTATTTCGTTCAAAAGCTCTTTGTAAGTAAAGCCCCGCTCAAAAAAGGCGCGTTTACCTTTTGTATAAATCAACGTAGCGGGTATTCCGCCTTGCCAATCTTCGGACACCTTTGGAATCCAATCGTTTTGTTTCGGGTCATCCAAAATCAAGACTTGAGATTGCAATTGTTTCTTTTCGACAAATGGTTCCAATCTTGATTTCCACATGGATGGCATGTCCAAACTGACTAAGGTAACCGAAACATTTTGGTCTTTCATTTCGGAATGGATTCGCTCAAAATAAGGCAACTCGGCAATACAAGGTTTGCACCAGGTCGCCCAAAAGTTAATGACGTGGATGGTATCATCCTCCTGATGAAGCAAAGGTTCGAATTCAGCAAAATCATATATAGGAAACTTAACGGTCTCTTCCGACTCGCTGGTCGAACTATCTGAAACGGGGGTGGTATTTATGGTATCGGCGGCTACTTCTTTAGAGGCAGAGGGTTTACAACTCACCACCAAAAGCAAAACCAATAGACTAGAAATCAATCTCATACTCTCACTGTATCATTTTAAAATTAAGCATTGGAAAACGCTTCACTTTTTATTTAACAAAATTTTATCGCGCTCTCGGGTATGAAGCATTGAAAAATGTCTTTACATTTGTATATACAAATTTTGTTGATACATGAATGTTGAGGAAATCATTAAGACGAATAAGAAAATTCCATTGTACAAGCGCACCTTGATTCATATCACCTTGGTACACCATAAGGTTGCTGAATCGATTGCAGCTGTACTCAAGCCTTTTGAAGTTTCCGTACAGCAATTTAATGTACTTCGGATTTTGAGGGGGCAAAACGGAAAACCTGCCAACTTATCCACCTTAAACGAACGCATGGTCACCAAAATGAGCAACACTACACGTCTGGTTGACAAACTATTGCTCAAAGGCTATGTACACCGAAGCGTTTGTGCTGAAAATCGACGTAAGGTCGAAATAGGCATCACCGACCTTGGCTTAGAAGTATTATCAGAAATGGATAAAGCCATGGAAAAAGCCGAGCGGCAGGCCGTTTCAAAACTCACAACAAAAGAATTACAAACCTTGAATGAATTACTAGATAAATTTTAAAATGAGTACTACACTAGAAGACTTACAGTGGCGCTATGCCACCAAAAAATTTGACCCTTCGAAAAAAATCTCTGAAGACCAACTCAATACCCTTTTGGAAGCCGCACGATTAAGCCCAACTTCCTATGGTCTGCAACCCTTTCACGTTTTCGTGGTCGAAGATGCCGACATACGCGAAAAGTTAAAGCCCGTTTCCTGGAACCAATCCCAAATTGTAGATGCATCCCATCTTTTGGTTTTTGCAAACCATAATGAATTTGATGCCAGTTTGGTAGATAATTACCTAAACAACGTAAGTGAAACCCGCGGGATTGCTTTGGAACAATTGAAAGGCTATGGAGATTTTATGAAATCCAAATTGTTGGATTTGCCCGAAGCGGCCAAAAATAGCTGGACCGCCAGACAAGTTTATATCGCCTTAGGCAATGTGATGACCGCCGCAGCCAATTTGAAGATTGATACCTGTCCTATGGAAGGTTTTGAACGCAAAGCCTATGATGAAATCCTTGGATTATCTGATAAATCCTTTACAACTACTGTGGTTCTTCCCGTAGGCTATCGCTCAGTGGAAGACGAAACCCAACACTACGCCAAAGTGCGACGTGCCACAGATGACTTTGTAACATTTATTTAATTCTAAACATAAAAAACACCTTAAAATCCTAAAACATGAAAAAAAGAATTTCAACTATCGTTTTGGCCCTATTGGCTGGCTCCGTGGTTTTGGCAAACCCTATTGACGGAGAAAAAAAAGAAGTAAAAGCAAGTGAGAGCACCATTACTTGGAAAGCCTATAAAGTAACTGGCTCCCATGTGGGTACGATTAGCCTAAAATCAGGTTCGCTCGAGTTTGATGGAGACAAACTTGCAGGTGGAGAATTTGTTGTGGACATGACTACCATCAACACAACTGATTTGACAGGTGACTATAAAAACAAGTTGGATGGACACTTGAATTCCGATGATTTTTTCGCGGTAGCGAGTAATCCAACTTCTTCCATGGTTTTTACTAAAGTGGAGAGTACTGGAAAAAACGCTTACAAAGTAACCGGAGATTTGACCATCAAAGGCATTACCAAGCCCATAACCTTCGCTGTTTCCGTATACGGAAGCAAAGCAACAGCTACTTTGAAAGTTGATAGAACCAAATACGACGTAAAATATGGTTCTGGTAGTTTCTTTGACAATCTTGGTGACAAAACCATATATGATGAGTTCGACCTAGTGGTCGATTTGCAGATGTAATCTGCTCGGTTTAGTGTTTGGAAACCCCGGTTGCAAAATTGTAATCGGGGTTTTTAAGATTTAAAATTTGCGGAAAACGATTTCCTTTCTATATTTGGGGAAATGATTAGAACAACAAACAACTGGTGGTGGATAAACTTACGAAACATGTCGTGAGCTAGTCCCCCGTTAACAATATATGAGGCTTGTCATCACGACAGGCCTTTTTTAATGCATAAAACTCAAATTACGTTTCTGTAAAATGTATACTTTAAAAACCGACTACAAAAAAATTCTGGCGGATACGATTACCCCGGTAAGCGTATACCTCAAAATCCGGGATAAGTTTCCCAACAGTATTTTGCTGGAAAGTAGCGACTACCACGCCAACGACAACAGTTTTTCCTATATCTGCTGTAACCCCATAGCCTCTATTGCTATCGAAAATGAACAAATCACGGAGTCTTTTCCGGATGGGTCGCAAACGGTAACCCAAATTGATGCTAGTGTTGATGTTCCTGATATCATTCATGGGTTCTCCAGGAAATTTCAGGTCGCGGATAACACCTTTAAGTTTATCAATAATGGTCTCTTTGGGTATATGGCCTACGATGCAGTTCGGTATTTCGAAGATGTTTCCATTCAAAAAAAGGAGAATTCGGTTGCCATTCCCGACGTGTACTATGCCGTATACCAAAACATCATTGCCATCAACCACTTCAAAAACGAAGCTTACATTTTTGCACATTGCTTTGACCAAGAAAGCAACGTTTCGGAAATAGAACAGCTCTTGAATGTGAGGAACTTTGCTTCGTACACCTTTCATCGAGAAGGTAACGGGTCGTCTAACTTAGATGATGAAACCTATAAGGCTCATGTCGAATTAGCGAAAAAACATTGTAAGCGAGGGGATGTTTTTCAATTGGTATTATCCCGCAGGTTTACCCAAGGATTTAAAGGAGATGAGTTCAATGTATATCGTGCGCTGCGCTCCATCAACCCTTCTCCATATCTCTTTTATTTCGATTACGGGAACTTTAAGATTTTTGGTAGCTCTCCCGAAGCCCAGCTTATTGTTAAGGAGGGCAAAGCAGAGATTCATCCTATCGCAGGAACATACAAAAGAACCGGTAGTGATGAGATGGATGCGGAATTGGC
Organism: Bacteroidota bacterium; assembly: GCA_039820925.1. Taxonomy (GTDB): domain Bacteria; phylum Bacteroidota; class Bacteroidia; order Flavobacteriales; family Flavobacteriaceae; genus Flagellimonas. The sequence goes on from JBCBPD010000050.1 coordinate 9,360, forward strand.
CAAGAAATTAGCGGCCGACGAAAAAGAAAACAGCGAACATGTTATGCTCGTTGACCTGGCTCGAAATGATTTGAGTCGCAATGGCAATACCGTACAAGTGGAAACCTATCGCGAAGTACAGTACTTCTCACACGTCATCCATTTGGTCTCCAAAGTAACTGGAAAGAAAAAGGAAAACATTCCTACGATGAAAGTTGTGGAGGATACATTTCCCGCCGGTACGTTAAGTGGAGCACCCAAACACATGGCTATGCAACTGATTGAAAAATATGAAGTCACTAACCGCTCGTATTACGGGGGAGCCATAGGTTTCATGGATTTTGAAGGCAATTTCAACCACGCCATCATGATTCGCACTTTTTTGAGTAAAAACCACGAATTGCATTTTCAGGCAGGGGCAGGTTTAGTGGCCGCCTCTGACCCAGAAGCTGAATTGCAAGAAACCTTTAATAAACTGGGTGCTTTGACCAAGGCCTTGGAAATTGCAGAATCCTTATGAGCGCATCACGTACCATTTTGATGATTGACAACTACGATAGTTTTACCTATAATTTGGTTCACTATCTCGAGGATTTGAACTGCGAAGTTGTAGTAAAACGAAACGACCAATTTGAATTGGAAGAAGCCCAAGCGTTCAATGAAATTGTATTGTCCCCGGGGCCTGGAATTCCTGATGAAGCAGGCTTATTGAAACCTTTGATAGAAAAGTATGCCAGTAGCAAACGTATTCTTGGGGTTTGTTTGGGTCAGCAGGCGATTGGAGAAGTTTTTGGCGGTAGCTTGGTGAATTTGGACCAAGTGTATCACGGTGTAGCCACAGAAATTGAAATTACCGAGGAAGACCTTATTTTTAAAGGTTTGCCCAAAAAGATTCCTGTGGGACGCTATCATTCTTGGGTAGTTCATAATGAATTACCAGAAGAATTATTAGCTACCTCATTTGATGAAAATGGTCAAGTCATGTCGTTGCGGCACAAAACCTATGACGTGGCGGCGGTACAGTTCCACCCTGAATCGGTGTTGACACCAAATGGAAAACAAATGTTGAAAAATTGGTTGGAACAATAGAAAAAGAATTTCTGGTCCCTGAGCGACCACCTACCGAAGTCTCGTATGGAGGTCAAGCAGTCGAAGGGATAATAATAAATGAAAACAGATTCCTTCTGGTACTGAATAAGAAAAAAATACAATGAAAGAAACCTTAAATCGGCTTATTAACCACGAGGTACTCTCCAAAGAAGACGCCAAGCAAATTCTGGTGAACATTGCCAACGGAGAATACAACACCAGTCAAATAGCGGCCTTTTTGACGGTGTATATGATGAGAAGTATCACCATTGACGAACTGGAAGGCTTTCGTGATGCGTTGTTGGAATTGTGCTTGGCGGTGGACCTTAGCGATTACAATCCAATAGATTTGTGTGGTACCGGTGGGGACGGCAAGGATACCTTCAATATTTCCACTTTGGCTTCGTTTGTGACAGCTGGAGCAGGAATCAAAGTCACCAAACACGGGAATTATGGAGTGTCTTCCAAATGTGGAAGTAGCAACGTCATGGAATTTTTAGGTATCAAATTCAGTAACGAAGCGGACTTTCTGAAAAAATCAATTGATGAAGCCGGGATTTGTGTGCTGCATGCACCCTTATTCCATCCGGCAATGAAAAATGTGGCACCTATTCGAAGGGAATTGGCGGTAAAAACCTTTTTCAACATGCTGGGGCCCATGGTAAACCCTGCTTTCCCTAAAAATCAGATGGTAGGCGTATTTAACTTGGAATTGGCCAGAATGTACGGATACCTCTACCAGAACACGGATAAGAATTTCACCATTCTCCATGCCTTGGATGGGTACGATGAAATCTCTTTAACTGGGGAAACCAAAACCATTTCAAACGCTTCTGAAGCGATGTTATCGCCGAAAGATTTTGGTGTGGAAGCAGTTCAAATGAGCGCAATAACCGGTGGGGATGATGTGGCGGGCTCCGCCCAGATTTTCATGGACATTCTCCAAGGAAAAGGAACAGAAGCCCAAAATAATGTGGTTTGCGCCAATGCGGGAATGGCTATTGCCACAGTGGAAAGTAGCTCTCCGAAGGAAGGATTCGAAAAAGCCAAGGCATCCCTATTGGGAGGCAAAGGGTTGGACGCCCTGAAAAAATTACAAGAATTGAGCAGAGCTTAAAGTGAAAATAGATTCCGTATCCCCGCCTGACCGGTCGGGCAGGAAGTACGGAATGACTTTTTAAAATAACGAAACACAGTAGGTCATTCCTACGCAGGCAGGAATCCAAAGAACGAAATGAACATCTTAGATAAAATAGTTGCTGACAAGCGAAAAGAAGTGGCCCTCAAAAAGGAACTCATTCCCGTGAATCAATGGGAAGCCTCTGTTTTGTTTGATAGAAAGGGTATTTCACTTGCCAAGACACTGCGCAAATCCAACTCTGGAATTATCGCCGAGCACAAGCGTCGTTCGCCCTCTAAACAGACCATCAACCAAAATACGAATGTGGGCATGGTAGCAAAGGGATATCAAAACGCAGGGGTTTGTGGGATGAGTGTATTAACGGATATCAAATATTTTGGAGGTTCTTTAGAAGACCTGTTGCTTGCGCGCGCTTCCGTAGAAATGCCATTGCTTCGAAAGGAATTCATTATCGACACCTATCAGTTGGTTGAGGCCAAAGCCCATGGAGCTGACGTGATTCTTTTGATTGCTGCGGTGTTGACGCATGCTGAAATCAAGACTCTATCCGAAACTGCAAAATTGCTTGGTTTGGAAGTGCTTCTAGAGGTGCACGACCAAGAAGAATTGGAAAAAGCAATTATGCCCAGTTTGGATATGCTCGGGGTGAACAATCGAAACCTGAAAACCTTCGAAGTAGACTTAAATACTAGTCGCGATTTGGCAGAACATATTCCAGATGATTTCGTGAAGGTATCTGAAAGTGGTATTAGCCATATTGAAGCTATCAAATCTTTGCGACCTTTTGGGTTTCAAGGATTTTTGATTGGGGAGAATTTCATGAAGACCGAAAATCCCGGTGAGAGTGCCAAAACCTTTATTCAAAACTTGACAGCATGAAATTAAAAGTGTGCGGCATGAAACATAATCCTGAAGCGGTTGCAGCATTGCAACCGGATTATTTAGGGTTCATTTTTTGGGAAAAGTCCGCGCGCTTTTTTGAAGGCGAAATGCCGTCAATCCCTGATAACATCAAAAAGGTTGGGGTATTTGTCGATGCGAGCTTAGAAGACGTTTTGAAAACCATCCAAAAGTTCAATTTGGATGCGGTGCAGTTGCATGGACAAGAATCTCCGCAGTTTTGCAAAGGGCTAAGGAACTCTGCAAAAGAATCCTTAGAAATCATCAAAGTCTTTTCCATAAAGGACGATTTTGATTTTTCCGTTTTGAAACCCTTCGAAGCCGTTTGCGATTATTTTTTATTTGACACCAAAGGCAAACTTCCCGGTGGAAACGGTTACACATTCAACTGGAAAATTTTGGAGCATTATCCTTCCACCAAGCCCTACTTTTTAAGTGGAGGTATTGGATTGGAAAATCAAAAAGATTTGGAGTCCTTTTTGAAAACAGATGCGGCACAATATTGCCATGCTATCGATATCAATAGTAAATTTGAAATTCAACCCGGCCATAAGAATATTGAGGCGGTCAAGGAATTTAAGACGTTTCTGACCGAAATGAATCAACGTAAAAAAGTGAAGTCATGACCTATCACGCTAATGAAAAAGGATATTACGGAGAATTTGGAGGGGCTTTCATTCCTGAAATGCTATACCCAAATTGTGAGGAATTGCGCAGTAACTACCTTCGAATTATGGCAGAACCTTCTTTTCAAGAGGAGTTTCACCAACTTTTAAAAGATTATGTAGGACGCCCAACCCCACTCTACTTTGCAGAAAGGCTTTCTGAAAAGCACCAAACCAAAATCTATTTAAAGCGAGAAGACCTTTGTCATACCGGTGCGCACAAAGTAAACAATACCATCGGTCAGATTTTGATGGCCAAAAAATTGGGGAAAAATAGAATCATCGCTGAAACTGGAGCAGGGCAACACGGCGTAGCTACAGCAACGGTTTGCGCTTTGATGGGTATTCAATGTGTGGTGTATATGGGTGAAATTGATATCGCGAGGCAAGCGCCCAATGTCGCGCGAATGAAAATGTTGGGTGCGGAAGTGCGTCCAGCACTTTCGGGTAGTCGTACGTTGAAAGACGCCACTAACGAAGCCATCCGGGATTGGATTAACAACCCGGTGGATACCCATTACATTATTGGCTCGGTAGTGGGACCACATCCCTATCCGGATATGGTTGCCCGTTTTCAGTCGGTCATATCAGAAGAAATCAAATGGCAGCTTAAAGAAAAAGAGGGGCGCGAAAATCCAGATTATGTGGTGGCATGCGTTGGTGGCGGAAGTAATGCTGCGGGAACTTATTACCATTATTTAGATAAACCCGAAGTAGGGATTATTGCCGTAGAAGCAGCGGGTAAAGGAATTGATACTACTGAGAGTGCGGCAACCTCAGCTTTGGGCAAGGTGGGCATCATTCACGGGAGTAAAACCCTTTTGATGCAAACGCCAGATGGTCAAATCACCGAACCCTATTCTATCTCTGCGGGATTGGATTACCCGGGTGTTGGGCCCATGCACGCCCATTTGTTCTCATCGGGACGAGGCGAATTCATTTCGGTTACAGACGATGAGGCCATGACCGCAGGATTGGAAATTTCTCAAATGGAAGGAATTATTCCCGCTATTGAAACCAGTCATGCTTTTGCGATTTTTGACCATAAAACCTTTGAAAAGGATGATGTGATTGTCATCAACCTATCCGGTCGTGGGGACAAAGATTTGCAGACCTACATAGATTATTTTAAGCTGTAGATAGAACCTGAATTGAAGAAAAAGGTCGTGCTAAACATATGTCAGCATCTATAAAAAAAGAAAGAAGAACCTGAATCAAGTTCAGGTTGACTCAAATTGAAAAAAAGACGCCATGCTGAACTCGTTTCAGCATCTAAAACCATAGTAAAAAGAACCTGAACCAAGTTCAGGTTGACTAAAATTGAAAATGAGACGTCATGCTGAACTTGATTCAGCATCTTGAAACAATGCAGCCGGGATATGTATACATCATGACGAACAGTAGCAGAACAACCTTTTACATCGGCGTTACCTCAGATTTAAAAAAAAGAGTAGCTGAACATGCGCAAGGCTTTGGTTCAAATTTTACAAAGAAGTATAACCTTAAGGATTTAGTGTATTTCGAAGAACTTCAAGATATCAAACAAGCCATTCAAAGAGAAAAACAACTCAAGAATTGGCATCGAGAGTGGAAAATTTCATTAGTTCAAGAAATGAACCCTAATATGGAGACCCTTAAAATATTCTAGAGGAGGAGTAGGAAAGTGTTTGTCATGCTGAACTGGTTTCAGCATCTAGAACCAAAGCAAAAAGAACCTGAATCCCACCTGAACGGACGGGCAGGCAAGTCCAGGTTGACTCGAATTGAAAAGAAACATGATGCTGAACGTACTTCGGCAATTACAAAAAAGAAAGAAGAACCTGAATCAAGTTCAGGTTGACTCAAATTGAAAACAAGAATATCATGCTGAACTCGTTTCAGCATCTATAAAACACTATGAACAGAATCAATCAAAAACTGAAAGAAGACAAAAAACTGCTTTCCATCTACTTTACGGCAGGGTATCCTGACCTGAATGACACAGTTCAAGTCATTCAAGATTTGGAAAAAAGCGGGGTAGACATGATTGAAATTGGCCTACCATTTAGTGACCCACTGGCAGATGGTCCCACCATTCAAGAAAGTTCTACTGCCGCCTTGCATAATGGCATGCATACCGAATTGCTTTTTGAACAACTCAAGGATATTCGGAAAACGGTTCAAATTCCATTGATTGTTATGGGCTATTTTAATCCCATGTTGCAATATGGCGTAGAAGCCTTTTGTAAAAAATGTCATGAGATTGGAATTGATGGTATTATTATGCCCGACTTACCCTTGGATGTATACCAAAATGAGTACGAAGCCATTTATAAAAAATATGGACTTATCAATGTGTTTTTGATAACTCCACAAACCAGCGATGTACGTATTCGTGAAATAGACGAAGCGTCCGACGGCTTTATTTACATGGTGAGCTCAGCGAGTACTACAGGTGCCAAAACAGGGTTCGGTGATACACAAGAAGCTTACTTCAATCGAATTGCCGAGATGGAACTAAAAAACCCACAAATCGTTGGTTTTGGAATTAGCAATGCAGAAACCTTTGCCCATGCGACCCAGAACGCCAAAGGAGCTATTATCGGTTCAGCTTTTATCAAGCATTTGACTGCAAATGGTACTAGTTCGATTTCAGAATTTGTTCACGGCATTCGCTAAGCTCATTTGAACTATTAAGCCGAATTACGACTGGCATTAATGTTACCATACAAGGAACGCGTTACGATTTTCTCGTACAATTCCTTGAATTCGGACTCTTGCGAAATATGGAACAAAGCGTTTTGCTGAATGACCAACAAGGGTAAAACTATCTTTTCCCGGATGGTAACCGACTCTCTGGAAACGGCCTCATCTTCCATTAAAATGGAATAGCCCGAAATCTTAAGCAACCACTTCTTCGACAACATATATTCATCATGAAGAATATTCCAAAACGGACCAAATTCTTCATCCTCTTTCATATAGCTGGTCAAAGAAAAGTTGGTTTTGGCCAAAGACATCATGCTATTGTGCATTAAGGCTCTGAAAAAAGGCACCTCTTTATACAGTTTCTTCACTTCGGCCAATTTGCCTTTATCGTTCAATTCCTGAATGGCGGTACCGATACCAAAATACCCTGGTACGTTTTGCTTTAACTGACTCCAAGAACCCACAAACGAAATCGCGCGAAGGTCTGAAAGTTCCAATTGCTTTTTGTTTCCGCGCTTTCCAGGACGACTCCCAATATTGGCCTTGGTGTAGTATTTCAAGGTACTGCGGTGCTCTAAATAGGGAATGAACTTCTCGTGTTGTTTCAAGGCATCATACTTCGCAAAGCTTCTTTCGGAAAGTTGTTCAATGAGTTTTCGCTGGGTTGCGGAAATCATGATTTCCTTCCCGAAGAGGTTGTTGCTCAGTCCCGCGGTAAGCAATTGCTCAGCGTTATGGATGAACTGTGCCTTGGTTCCGAAGGTACTCGTGATGGTTTGTCCTTGTACCGTCATTTGAATCTCGTGGTTGGCTACGTCTTTGGTTTGTGCGGCATAAAAACGATGTGTTTTTCCACCTCCCCTCGCGGGTGGTCCTCCCCTACCATCAAAGAAAATGGCAGTAACTCCGTTCTTTTTGCAAACCTTGCTCAAAGTTTCTTTCGTCTTCAAAATGGACCAGTTGGCTTTCAGATATCCTCCGTCTTTGGTTCCGTCTGAAAAACCTAACATGATAGTATGAATATCATTGCGTCGTTTCAAATGCTCGCGATACATAGGTGTATCAAAAAGGGTTTGCATGACTTCTTCCGAAGCAGCCATGCCTTTCATGGTTTCAAAAAGAGGAATGATATCGAAGGAGATGTCTTCTTCCTTCCATCCGCACCAGCGGAACAGGCCGAATACAAATAACACTGAAAAAATATCTTCAGAATTACTAATGATATAGCGGTTGCATCCGTCTTCTCCGTTCTTTTGTTGGATTTTGCCCAACTGGCGAATGTTTCGAATGGTATCCTTAACGATGTCATCATTATATGCATCCAGCGTTAGTTTCGGACTCTTTTTCAACAACCAATTCACTAGTTGCTTTTCGGAAAGCTCATCCAAGCTTTCTTTGATAGCCCCCTCAACTTTTAATATTTCGGTTATGGCCAAATAATGTTTGCTATGGTCTTGACGAATATCCAAAGTCGCAAAGTGGGTCTTAAAGATTTTCACTTTGTTGATAAGGGTATCCAACTCTTCCAAATAAAGACCGAGATATTTTTCGGCCAACTCCTCTCGTATATCAAGCAAATGCTGAAGTATGGTTTTGTATTCCAACACATGGTCTGCGTTGAACATGGCTTGATACAGCGAAGCACTCAAGGCTTCCAAATCGTCTTGGATAGTTTTAAAGGTCAGTTTTTTGCGTAAAGATTTCAGTTCATTGTAGTAGCACTTCATCAAGGTAGTTCGCAATTCGTCAGCTACCTGCATGGTGATCTTGGAGGTCACAAAAGGATTTCCATCACGGTCACCACCGGGCCAGAAGCCCAGTTTGATGATGTCATAATTATCGAACTCCGTATCCCTAAGGTTCTCTTTTACATATTCAAAAAGTTCTCCTACAGCGTCGTAATAGGTATGCCTTAAAATATGAATGATGTTTTTTGCTTCATCCAATGGAGTTGGTTTTTTGGAATTCACCAAAGAAGTCAAGCCTAATTGTTGTAGCGCAATATCAATTTCGTTAACCTTATCGGTCTCTATAAGTTTCCCTAACTGCTTAATGATGTCCAAAACCGCTGGCGTATAAAACTGTGTAGGGTGAGCGGTCAAAACAATTCGAGCACTGAAAGTAGAAAGCTTCTTTTTGATTTTATCCCAATTCTTATTTCGTCCCACCAATTCAAAGTAATCCTTAATGGAAAGGGAGTTGGTGTATTCCTGCAATTTGGGAAAAGCAGAATCTTCCACACTATCGTACAACACCACCTGACGTTCTACATACTGAATGATGTTGAACATAAAATCCAAGCGTTCTCTCTCGGTGGTAAAATCAGTGAAATGTTCAAAAAACGCATCCAGGATTTCTTGGGGTTTCTTTCCCTGTGCAAGCCCCTTTTCGCATTGGTCCATCAACACCGGAATCAAAATCCCTACGTTTTCAATATTGCGGTACGGCAGGCTTAAAAAAAGACTGTTGTAGATATTGAACTTATTGGTAACGGATTTTTTAAACTCTTCTAATCGCTTTTCCTTCTGAACGTTTGTGCTAAATGACATAATAAGTGCTTTCAATCGTAAATATCGACAATATGCCGTTCATGCCACAGTTAATTTTGGCAAATCACAATTTGAAAGCGTGATTGTAGAAAAGTAACAGCGCTACGGCTAAAAGAAGGGTCCATATTGCGCGACCCTAAAATCAAAAGTGGTGTATTTCGGATTCTGTTGCTTGGCTTTTTTATAGGAATCCAAACTGCCGATTGCACGGTTTGCAGCTCCTGAAGGTGCGGTAAAAGTTATGGTTTTAATGGTACGCTTCGAGGCAGACGGTAACATAAACTGGTGAATTCTGGGCAGGTCATCGGACACCAATTCAAGTGAAATCCCATAGCCGCGCAGTTGCTTTCGGAAAAAGTATTCAGGGCCGTTCTTACTGTTTCCGCCCATGAACAGCAGGGTGTCCAAATTCTCAAATTTATTCAAAAGCGAAATGAGGTCCCGAAGTTTTACATTTTGCATCCCCAAATCCGAGGCATCGATTTTTTCCCGCTCGGCACTTTCAACAATATCGCAGACTCCAATTTTTCGTTGATGTAAAAAATGTTTCCGCTGGTCAATGGCGGCAGCGGTATTTTCAAACACCAAATTCAAGTCAAAAACTTCATTTAGAATAGGCCATAGCATCCCATTGCGACTGCCGTAGCAAAAATCCACATCGTCGAATTTTAAATCTCCTTGTGTGAACCGAGGCGGGGGAAGCGTACCGACTATCAATTTTGTCGCTTCTGGAAAAACATAAGGTGCATATGGGTGTTGGTGCAAAAACACAGTACCTAGATACTAACGTATGAAAACCGGCTGATTTTCTTTCAAGGTATGCTCTGCACTGAACAGGTACCCGTCATAATCAAACTTTCGGAGGTCTTCCAAGGTTTTGGCTTGATTATCCAAAATATACCGCACCATGGAGCCTCTTGCTTTTTTGGCAAAAAAGCTGATGACCTTCAGCTTGTCATTTTTCCAATCTTTGAAAATTGGAGTGATTACAGGAACCTTTAGGTCTTTCTCTGAAACAGCACCAAAGTATTCGTTACTGGCCAGGTTAACGAAAAGTTCACCATCTTTCAATTCTGTGTTCAAGTGGTCGGTCAAGGTCTTGCGCCAGAATTCATAAAGATTCTTTTTACGGCCTACTTTAAGTGCAGTTCCCATCTCCAAACGATAGGGTTGCATTAAATCCAGCGGTCGTAGGATACCGTAGAGCCCAGACAGAATGCGAAGCGTATCTTGTAAATCATTCAATTTCTCTGTAGGGATGGTGTAGGCATCCAAACCTTGATACACATCTCCGTTAAATGCAAAAACTGCAGGTCTGGCATTTTCTGCGGTAAAAGGCACCTTGAAATCTTGATTACGTTGCCAATTCAACTCTGCCAAGTTTTGGGATATTGACATCAAATTTTGAAGCGCTTTGGGCTTCTTCTTGACCAAAACCGAGTTTAATTTTTGGGAGGCTTCCAGAAATTGCGGCTGACTGAATGTATCAGTTGGTAAAGCCGAATCAAAATCCAAAGACTTCGCTGGAGAGATGACAATTTTCATGAATTCTTATTTGATATAAAAATACTTCGGAAAAGCCTTTTTTAAAACGTTCTTTAAAAGGGGTTTTTTATGGTCACATCAAGGAAACTTATTCCATATGGTGCTTGGCATAATTCCGCCATCGTGATATGCCTTCCGTAAAATCATCAGGCAGAGGAGAATCGAACCTTAAGGTCTTTTGCGACTGCGGATGCACAAACCCCAAGGTCTTGGCATGTAAAGCTTGTCGAGGCAATACCTTAAACGTATTCTCCACGAACTGACGGTATTTCGTAAAAGTGGTTCCTTTCAAAATTTTATCTCCACCATAGCGCTCATCATTGAATAAAGTATGTCCCAAATACTTCATGTGTGCGCGAATTTGGTGGGTTCGCCCTGTTTCCAAACGGCATGAAATCAAGGTAACATAACCGAACCTTTCCAAAACCTTGTAATGCGTTACGGCATCTTTCCCTTGGTCTCCTTCGGGAAAAACAATCATTTGCAAACGGTTCTTAGGATTGCGCCCTAGGTGACCCTCAATGGTTCCTTCTTCGGTTTCAATATCTCCCCAAACTAACGCAACGTACTCCCGTTCGGAACTTTTATCAAAAAACTGCTGTGCCAAATGAGTCATGGCGGCTTCAGTCTTGGCAACGACAAGCAACCCCGAGGTATCCTTATCGATACGGTGTACTAAGCCAGGTCGATTGGAACTATTATTGGGTAAATTATCAAAATGAAAAGCCAAAGCATTGATTAGGGTGCCGGAGTAATTACCATGGCCGGGATGTACTACCATGCCCGCAGGCTTGTTCACCACCAAAAGGGCTTCATCTTCGTAAACGATGTCCAAGGGGATGTCCTCTGGGGTCAACAAAAACTCATACGGCGGATGTTCAAACAAGACCTTTACCTCATCGTCTGCTTTCACACGGTAATTCTGTTTGACTACTTGGTCGTTTACCCAAATGTGGCCTTGTTTCGCAGCTTGCTGTATTTTGTTTCGGGTAGCGTTTTCAATGAAATTCATTAGAAATTTATCCACGCGAAGCGGCTCCTGTCCTTTAGCGGCGGTAAAACGAAAATGTTCAAAGAGTTCGTCTTGGGAAAGCTCTTGGTTTTCCGTATCCATGGTTATTCTGACTCACTTTGGATTCTAGCCTTTTCTGGCACGGTTCCATTACCACAGACCAATTCAATCTTGGAGGTTTTGGGAAGTTTATCTCCGGGTTTGATATGCTTTCCTTTGTATTTCATCCGGTAAACCATATCCTTTCCAAGTTCATCAATATAACTAACGCGTTGCACATCCAAACCTACCGCACGTAACATCGAAGCTGCATTACGCTGGGTCACTTGAATGATATCCGGAACAGTAACCTTTTTATAGCCTGAAGGATTTACGGTAAAATAAATCTTACGGTTGGTCTTTACTTTTTTACCTGCGGTGGGATTCTGTTCCAAGATGGAAAAACGAGGATACTCTGGATTGTAATTGGAAGAATCCAGAATTTGGTAACGGAGTCCGGAGTCTTCTACCTTTTTGCGCATCTCCATTACGGACATCTTTGAAAAATCAGGTACTTCTACAAACTCACCATGATTTGTGGTGCCTTTCAACCACTGTAAAACCAGGTATCCTACTAAAATCATAACGACGACCGCCAATCCCAATTGAATCGCGAATACCTTACTACGGAGGAAGCTCAGAAAGTGTTTCATGGAAAATGCTTAGCGAGACAAATATAGGAAAGCCCATCCTTTTTTGTTTATTTTGGCCTTTCTGTTATTGAAGGAATCGATGAAAAAGAACATTGCGATTGTAATGGGCGGGTACTCCAGCGAACATGATATTTCCATAAAAAGTGGAAATGTGGTTTACGAAAGTTTGGATAAATCCCAGTACAATTGTTTTCGCATCCATATCTACCAAAAAGAAGATGGGAACAGCACCTCAACCTGGGTTTACCTGGATGAAAATGATGACGAGGCCGTAGCGGTAGATAAATCGGATTTTAGCATCCGAATTAACAGAGAAAAAATACATTTCGATTGTGTTTTTAACGCGATTCATGGCACACCGGGTGAGGATGGGGTTTTACAAGCCTACTTCGAACTCCTTCAAATTCCACAAACATCATGCAATCACTACCAAGCTGCGTTGACCTTTAACAAGCGTGATTTATTGAGTGCTCTGAAACCCTTTGGCATCAAAAGTGCGCAATCCTATTATCTGAACAAAGGTGATGCGTTAGATGAACAAGCCGTTTTAGACCAAGTTGGGCTGCCTTGTTTTGTGAAGGCCAATCGTGCAGGAAGTAGTTATGGCATCTCCAAGGTGTATAAAAAAGAGGATTTGCAGAAGGCGGTACAAGTGGCTTTGGAAGAAGATGACCAAGTTTTGATTGAGGCCTTTTTGGATGGAACCGAGGTTTCGGTTGGGGTTATCAGTTTTGAAGGGAAGCCTTTGGTACTCCCCATAACCGAAATTGTCTCTGAAAATGATTTTTTTGACTACGAAGCCAAATATTTGGGGAAATCCCAAGAAATCACACCAGCTCGAATTTCTGAAACACAAGCGCAAAAAGTATCAGACCTTGCCTTTCGGATTTATGAAATTTTGGGGCTTAAAGGCTTCACAAGAAGCGAATTTATTTTCAAAGATGGAGCGCCTTATCTTCTTGAAGTAAATACCACTCCTGGATTAACCAAAGAAAGTATTTTACCGCAACAAGCGGCGGTGCATGGAATGGACCTAAGCGCCCTTTTTGGAAGCGCAATTGAAGAGGCTTTACGCTAGAAAACCGTAAATTTAGAGCAAAACCAAACCATGAAACGAGCGCTATTCCCCGGTTCCTTCGACCCACTGACTCTTGGACACTCTGATATCATTGAAAGGGGCGTAACCTTGTTTGATGAACTTTGGATTGCTATTGGCATCAATGCAGACAAAAAATACATGTTCAGCTTGGAAGAGCGCCAACATTTCATCTCCCAAGCGTTTGCGCACGAACCTAAAATCAAGGTGGTCACCTATGAAGGCCTAACCGTGGATTTCTGTAAAAAAGTGGATGCCAATTTCATTTTGAGGGGCCTTCGCAATCCTGCGGATTTTGAGTTTGAAAAAGCGATAGCCCACACCAACCGTAAACTTTCCGAAATAGAGACGGTATTTTTGTTGACCTCATCCGGAAAATCATACATCAGTTCCTCCATAGTTCGTGACGTAATCCGAAATGGTGGTGACTATACCGGATTAGTTCCCGATACGGTGCGTATTAAGAGTTAAGAAGACTTAATTCCGTCCGTTCATCGGAATTTCTCTGCCTGAAGTCCTTCCAAAAAGGGCATTTATCGATATCACCACAGCTTTTGACCCGTTCACAACATAAAATAGATGGGGTTGTAGGATACCTATATTTTAGTAGGAAATTTCTTAAAAATCCAAATCTTTTTTTCAATTGAAGCCAACCTCTACTTATTTTCAGGACTCCCTAGTGCGTCAATTGCCTACCGCCATCGCTTTTGTCGATGCGACTTTTCAATTGGTAAATGCCTCAGACCTATGGTTTGATATGTACCGACTAAACAAAGCGCCCGAGAAACAATCGATTTTCAATTTCTTTCAAGGCCATGAAGGCTGTGAAAAAGAGTTGCTTCAGGAGTTTCTAGTGGGTAATGACACACGTACCCTTAAGCATAAAGAAATCACTGCAGATGGTAAAAGGGTATTCGAAAGCACCTTTTCACCTTGGTATGATGAAAAAGAAAACATCCAAGGAACGCTAGTTCACAGTTTAGACATTACCCGTGAATATGAAAAAGACAAAGAGCTTAAGAAGGTTAATGCGCTAGTCGAAGCGACAGCGGAGGTAGCTAAAGTGGGTAGTTGGGAGTACAACTTGACCACAGAAAAACTAATCTGGTGCAAAACGACCAAAGAAATTCATCAGGTTCCCCAGGATTATGAACCTAACGTAGCGGAAGCCATTGAATTCTATAAACAAGGCTACAGTAGGAACAGAATCTCAATGCTGTTTCACAAAGTGTTACAAGATGGTTCATCCTTTAATGAGCGACTCCAAATCGTGACCAAGCGCGGTGAGGAACGATGGATTGCATCTGGAGGAAAACCCATTGTCAAGAACGGAAAAATCACCAAAATCTTTGGAACCTTCCAAGACATTCACGAACAAGTCATTACTGAAAAGCGAACGAAGGAGAGTGAGCAACTATTAACTACACTAATTGACAACCTCCCCATTAATGTCTTTATTAAGGATAAGGACTCCAGAAAAATATTAGTCAACAAAGCTGAGTGTGATTATTTAAAGACTTCTCCCAAGGAATTAATAGGGAAAACCGATTTTGATTTGTATGAGAAGGACATCGCGCAAATTTCAAGAGACGAAGATTTGGAAGTCATGCGAACCCTTACCCCAATGATGGGAAAAGAGACTTTGGGAGTGAAAAAAGACGGTACATTAACCCACTTTTTGACTTCAAAGATTCCACTGTTGGATATGGATGGTAAAGCCTATGCCTTAATCGGGATGAGCATGGATATTACCAATCTCAAGCAGAAGGAAGAACAACTTCGCAACCTTATCAACGTTACCGCAATCCAAAACAAAAAGTTGATAAACTTTGCCCATATCGTTTCGCACAATTTGCGTTCGCATAGTGCTAATTTTTCCATGTTGCTTGACTTCTTGGTCAATGAAAAAGACATCAACGAAAGGCAGCGCATTATCAAAATGTTGACTTCAGCCGCTGATAACCTTATGGATACGCTGGAAAATCTAAACGAGGTGGTTGAAATCAGCACCAACATCAACTTGGACAAAAAGTCGCTGAACGTATCCGAACACGTTGAACGCGTGCAACAGAATCTTTCCGGATTTATTGAAAAAAATGAAGTTGCCGTTAGCCT
>JBCBPD010000051.1:0-24440 GCA_039820925.1 Bacteroidota bacterium
AACAGGTACTAAACCTCATCAATGAATATGAGGCCTTTGAAGTGACCAGAGCCAAATACTTTTTTTCTGAGGTCAATACGTTCAATCTGGTCTAAGTAGGTGTGAATTTGAAAAAGACCAGTAAACATTCTTTCAAAGTATTTGGCTCTGGTCACTTCAAAGGCCTCATATTCATTGATGAGGTTTAGTACCTGTTCGTAAAGAAATTTATCTGAGGAAGCGTTGGGAGTGATGCTTACATATTCAAAATGTGAATGACAGTATGCACATTGATAATGTCCAGGACTTTTTTCGATAAAAGCGCTAGTAGCTCCGCAATTGGGGCATTGTATTCTTTGAGTGTTTTGCAAAATGAAAGGTGAAAGTTTAAAAGTATGGAATTAGCTTTTAAAACATTTGATTTTGACTATGAATTATACCCGCAACTTTTCGAGTACTAACTTTCTGTTAATTGATGAAAAGCAAACATTTACTTTTCTTTTTTCTTTCATTGAAGTGGTAATTTACTTACAGTTTAATTTTAAAATTTTTACCATGAAAAAAGCAAAGAAAATTGGTTTGTCGTTGAACAAGAAAGTGGTTTCTAATTTTCAAAAGAACACCGTATTTGGAGGTAATGGAACGTTTGGATCGGGATGTTGTCCTAATACCCAAGTTGATTTTAGTTGTGCGCCTGGCTGTGCGCCAACAACAGGGGAATCAGCTACTCCCGGATGTCGAGACTAAGTTTTGATAAACAACGTAAAAACCTAGGGCATAAACCCTAGGTTTTGAATGTTGAACATACCTGTTATTTTAGGAAATCAATGGTTTTAATCTTAATTCTAATTCATCAAAATTAATCAATTTATATGGCCAGAATGTGTGCCGATGGGTAGGAGAAACGTGTTATTTATTTACTAATTCTAAGGTTTTTTATTACAAAATCCGTACCTTAAAAACAACAGATAGTAAACACATTCCATTAACAATGAACCCCAAATATCATAAGGAATCCAAACCTTTCTATTTGGGTACCTGTCAAAACCTGAATGGCCTAATTCTCGATGATCATCCAGTTACCTGTATCGGGTATAAAATGATGCTAGAAGCCGCATGCTTGCAAAAAGAGATTCCTGAACTTCGTATGGCCATGACCCACACTTTAAAACAAGCCTATGAACTCATTCATGAAAAAGGCTCACAAGGATTGTATTACGATTTTGTTTTTTTGGACATCCGCTTGCCGCCCTATCCGCAAGAGAATATGTTCAGCGGAGAAGACATTGGAAAATTGCTTCGAAAAGTAAGTAGGCAAACGAAGATTTTAGTATTTACCAGCCTTCAAAACCCCTATCGTTTGCGGAGTATTTTGAAATCCCTAAATCCTGAAGCGCTGGTTTTAAAGACGGAAGTGTGTGACAAAAAGTTGGTCACTGCCTTGACCAAAGCGTTGAACGGGATACCTTATTACTCTCCTAGTATTTTAAAAATCATCAAAAATCAGCTCATTACGGATAATGAAATTACTCCGCCTGAGCGGAAGTTTTTGTATTTGCTTTCCACGGGAGTGCAATCCAAAGAGATTCCCAAGCATTTACCATGGTCCGTTTCCAAGGTTGAAAAACAAAAAAGGATTTTGAAAGAAAAATTGGGTGTCGAAGAAAAGAGCTCATGGAGCTTGATACACAAAGCAAAAGAACTGGGAATCATATGAAACTTGCATCTAAAAACAAAACATATGATGGTAGCCTTCCATCGAGCTTATTTAAAGAAAAATTGGAGCCACAGCTCTTGGAGCTCGCCAAGATAACCCGAAACAGATATCAAGAAATAGATGCGATTGGTGTTCTGGGTGGGCAATCCGGAGTAGCCCTTTTCCAATTTTATTGTGCTCAATATTTTGATGATGATGCTTATTCCGACACAGGTGTTGAAATAATAAGTCATATCATGGACCGTATTAATGATGGCTATGTTTACCCCACGTATTGTAATGGCCTCGCAGGTTTTGGATGGGCGTTACAGCATCTGGCGGATGAAGAATTCATCGACTTGGATTTAGATGAGTTGTTTTCGCATTTCGATAATTACTTGCTAAATCAGATGAATTACGAGCTTAACGATAAGAATTATGATATGCTACATGGCGCAATGGGTTATGGCATGTACTTTTTGAAACGCTTAAAAGGCAAAACTACCCATCCCGAGAAAAAAGAGTTTTATAAAAAAGCTTTGATGCGCTTGTTGGATTATTTCGAGACAAACCCAATCAAGGAGGGTAATGGTCTGAAATGGGAATCTGTTTTGGACATAGACAAAGGAAACAAGGGCTTTAACCTTAGTCTTTCACATGGCATGAGTAGCATTGTCTATTTATTGACCAAAATGTCAGACAATGATATTGAGAAAGACCGCATAGCTCCTTTGGTCAAAGGTGCGATTACGTATTTCAAAAGCCATTATAAACAAAGCGATGAAGGCTTTTCTTTATTTCCTAGTTGGATTGACCCAAATCAGTCAGTTACTTATAACAGTAGGCTAGCTTGGTGTTATGGAGACATTGGTATTGCCAAAGCATTCCAATGGAGTGGCGAAACGCTGAAAGAAGAAGCATTTATGAATCAGGCAAATATTGTCTTGAATGCTACCAGAAAAAGAATGAATCCAGAAAATACACTTGTTGTCGACGCTGGTTTCTGCCATGGTTCTTTTGGAAATGCCCATATGTTCCATCAGTTTGGATTAGCGAGCAAAGAAGAGGGCTATGAAAAGGCAACACAATTTTGGTTGAAGGATGGTTTGGCTAGACATACTGGAAGCAAAGAAGAGCCTTACAAACGCTGGAATGCAATTGCCCAATTATGGCAGATGGAGTGTAACTTGTTAGAAGGCTTATCCGGAATTGGGCTTGCCATGATAAGCTTATTGTCAAACGAAGAGAGTACTTGGGATGAGTGTTTAATGCTTCGTTAATATGAAAAACCAACCATTTCCTTACACAGCGTTTAACGAATTTATCCTTCGGGTACCCATTCTGTCACTAGACTTTTTTGTCAATCTGACTTCAGGGGATGAGGTTTCAGAAAAAAGCCTTCAAAACGCTTTTCAAAACCCTGTCATCCGGGAGGCTGTTTTTTTGGCGTCTCCGACACTTTTTTTCGAACTCCAAAAATGGATAGCGGGAGATTTGGATTCCAAGAAAGCCCAAAGAGTGACTACTTCATTCCTAAAGTATTTGTCACGCATGAGTTCGAGATGTACCCCTTTTGGTCTCTTTGCAGGTTGTGCTACGGGAAACTTTTCAGAAATCACTCGACTCGAAATTGGAGCCTCAACTGAACATCGAAGATTTACACGCCCGGATATGAATTATCTGGTGGCCCTATCACAAGATTTGGCCAAAAAGGAGCACATCAAATCACAACTCACGTATTTTCCCAACTCAAGTCTTTACTCAATAGGCGAGCAATTACGGTACATTGAGTATTTTTATGTGGACAGTAGGCGCCAGCACCATATTGTGGAAATTGACCATTCCCCATACTTGGAAAAAGTGCTGCAATTGGCTGCGAAGGGTGCATCTTTGAAGGCCTTAGCGGACGAACTTATTGACGAAAGCATTACCGCTGAGGATGCATTTGGGTTTTTGGATGAATTGTTGGAAAGCCAAGTCCTCACAAGTAATTTGGAACCCTCTGTAAGTGGTCCCCCTTTCGTAGAACAAATGTTGGGTGTACTGCGACCTTTGAAGTCCTGTGAAGTCGAGATTTCCTTCCTTCAGGAAATAGCCAAACGGTTTAAATTTTTGGATAAAGGTCTAGGGAATCCAACCCAAGAATATCTTGATATCAGTGATTTGATTAAAAAGGAATCCACAGGCTTCGAATTAAAGTTTTTGTTTCAAACCGATTTGGAGTTAAGCGCGGAAGGAATTTCACTAAACGAAATCCTATTAACTGACATACAAAAAGCCCTAAGCTTCTTCAATACAATAACACCACCCCCTGAAAATAATAACCTAAAGCGCTTTAAAGAAGCATTCCAAGCTCGTTACGAAGAACGCGAAATGCCTCTTTCACTGGTGTTGGATGTTGAAACCGGTATTGGTTACATCCAAGACATGGGTAGTGGTGATGTCAATCCCTTGGTAGACGACCTTGTAATTCCGCCTGAGAAAAACACGTATAATCCAAGAGAGGTCAAATTGAACAAATTCCACCAGCTTTTGTTTGATAAAGTAACGGCAGCAAATGCCGAAGGGCATCAGGTAATCCGTCTTCAAAAATCAGACATAAAGGATTTTGAAACCAATTGGGAAGATTTGCCCGACACCATGTCCACAATGATTGAATTGATTCAACATGAGGGTCAAACCAAAATAAGCATCTCAGGATGCGGTAGCTCTTCGGCAGCAAATCTTTTGGGGCGATTTTGTCATGAGCAAAGCGGAATCACCCCTTTTGCAATGACTATCGTTGCCGCAGAGCGAGACATGGAGCCTGATAAAATTCTTGCCGAAATTGTACACCTCCCTGAAGCGCGGGTAGGAAACATTTTGATGCGTCCCAGTTTTCGAGAGTTCGAAATCCCCTATTTGGCGAATTCAGTCTTGCCAACCGAAAAGAAATTGACCCTGGATGATTTGTTTGTCTCAATCCGAAACAACCGAATTTTGCTGCGGTCGAAAAAGTACAATAAAGCGGTATTGCCACGATTGAGCAATGCACACAATTATTCCGTGAATGCGCTCCCGATTTATCATTTTCTCGCCGATATGCAAACCCAAGACCTTCGCGGGGGGATATATTTCAATTTTGGTCCGCTGGATGGCTTTTTCGATTTTCTTCCAAGAGTGGAATATGACAACCTGATTCTCCACGAAGCCAAATGGCGTATTCGAAAAAAGGAATTTGAAAAATGGGTTTCGATTCGAAAAGAAAAAGAAAAACTACGAAACAAAATCAAAGAGTTTAGGGACGAAAAAGGTCTTCCGCAATTCGTCCTCTTGGTTGATGGCGACAATGAGCTTTTGGTTAATCTCAATAACTATAGCTCGGTAGTAATGCTGCTTGAAACCATAAAAAACAGGGATGAATTTGTTTTGAAAGAGTTTTTACATCAAAATGAAGGATTAGTGAGTTCCGAACAAGGGTACCATACCAACCAAGTTATCGTGTCTTTTTATAATGCAGTGAAAAGCGGGCAAGCGATAACCTTAAAAGAGGAGTATGACACAGCGTAGTTTTATCGTTGGGAGCGAGTGGCTGTATTATAAGATTTACTCTGGTCCAAAAGCCACGGACCTCATTCTCACTGAAATTGTATTGCCTTGTATTCAGGGTTTTGAAGAAAGAAAACTGATTGAAAAATGGTTTTTTATCCGCTATGCAGACCCCAAACATCACTTAAGACTTCGTTTTTTGGTTTCGGATAAAAAGCATATCACAACGATAGTGGATGAACTTTTTGAGCATTTGGAACCCTTGTTGGCCAAAGATGTCGTTTGGAAAGTTCAATTGGATACCTACCATAGAGAGTTGGAACGCTATGGCGACAACACCATGGAGTTGTCTGAGTCGCTTTTTTGTGCAGACAGTAGGGCAACCGTTCAGTTTTTGGATTTAATCGAAGGAGACGAAGGTGAGCAGTTGCGATGGTTATTCGGTTTGCGAGCGACAGAAGTTCTTCTAAGTTGCTTTCAGTATAGCCTGGACGAAAAACTAAGCTTGATGGAACAGTTGAAAATTGGTTTTGGTAGAGAATTCAATATGTCAAGACCCTTAAAAAAACAACTGGACGATAAATACCGTAAAGAACGAGACGGTATTGAACAGTTTATGCAATTCACTGCGGAAGCAAAACCCGATTATATTCCCATCCTAGAAATTCTGAATGAAACTCAGAAAATGATTTCCCTTATTGCCGAAGAGATTCTTGCATTGACGCAGCAAGACGCTTTGCAAATGTCCAAGAACAATCTCATGGGCAGCTACATTCATATGCTTATGAATCGTTTATTCAAATCGAAGAATCGATTAAACGAAATGGTTTGTTATGACTTCCTATATCGGTACTACCGCACAAAAAAGGCAAGAGGTTAATCCGGCATAACGTCTTCTTTTATTTGAAAATCAAACTCTTAACAATTTGTTTAGATGAAAAAGTGCACAAAACATGCATTTTTTCGTAACGCAATTGCGCAGGAGAAAGGTAATTTTAAGAGTTTAACTTTTATATAAAAATTTTAAACAACGCATTTTTAATCCTTAATTATTCTATTATGAAAAAAAGTAAAAAGATTGGACTAGAGCTTAACAAAAAGATTATCTCTAACCTAAAACAGAGTTCCATTAATGGTGGAGGTCCAACTATTTATTATTGTGGTTCAGCTGTTGTCGGTTCGGGATGCGGACCTAATACACAAAACCCGACTTTATGTCTCAGCGACCCACAAGGTGGTTGTAATAACAATTAGTAACCCTAAATATATATACTTTGAAAAGCTGCCATTTCTGGCGGCTTTTTTGCTTTCTAATTTATTCTCTGCTGAACAGCTTCCGCAACTGATAAAATATACGCTCCATAATCGACAGTTCCTCGAGTATGATTTCAGCGGTCCCTTGCATTTCCTGTTTAAAATCGATGGTTTTTCCGAAAGAGGTTTCCAACCCATCAATAGCAATAAATAGGGTGTAATTGGTATCCATTCCCTTTTTGGGAACTTCTGAAATGTTTTGAATTGTTCCCTCTAGACTGCCCCATTCTTCAAAGGGATAATTGTCCAACTTCACCACAACTTTTTGCCCTACTTTTACCTTACCGGAATTCCGCACAGGAAGGGTCACAAGCCCTATGATTTTGTCTGTATCCTCAGGAATTATGGTGAACAGGGTTTCGCCTTGCTCCACATTTTGATAGAGGTTCCAAATATCAAATACCGTGACTCGGCCTGCAATAGGACTGATAATCAAAAACTGTTGCTCCCAGCGGTCAATGGAACTTTTTAGGTTTTGCACGGAATTCTCTACCTCCTGTACAAAATTGATTTCGGTTTGGGTTCTTGAGATATTGGTTTGCGTAAGCTGATTGTTGTAGTTGGCAATAGCAATTTGCGTCGTTGAGATGTTGGCGATAAACCCTTCGTATTGCTGCTGGTCTTGTAAAAATGCCCTGGTCGCATTTTCGTATTCCGATTTTGAAATCACTCCCTTTTCATAGAGCGTTTTGTTTCGCTCTTGATTTATTTTCGAGAGGTCCAAATCTTTTTTATAGGTTTCCAACCTTTGTTGTTGATTCCTGAGGAATGTTTTTTGCTCAGCAAGTTGCCTCCGAATCACTGTGGAGGCTTGTTGGTCCGGAGCAAGGGTTTTATTTAAAATATATCCTTGATAATTCAATAGAAAACTCCCATAATCCAACTGCATTTCGCCAAGATTTAGGGAAGAAGCGTATGCGGTTTCCAATGCCTCAATAGAACCTATCTCCTCAATATTGAAATCCTGAAGCCTTTCTTTGAGGTAAAGCACGTCTTCGAAGTTTACGGTACTCTCCAAGACAGCAATAACGTCTCCGGGTTGGAGCGCTTCTCCAGGGTCTACGAAAATCTTGGTCAAACGACCTGGGGATTTCGAGGTTAGGGTCACGGGTGGGTTTTCACTGGTGACCATAATGCTTGCCGGGATGACATCATTATAACTAATTAAAGAAGCGCCAATCAAAATGATGGAAACGATGACAAAGACTACCGTAATGCCCCAACGAATCATCCAATTCGGGACTTTCCCCAGAATCTCTTTCACCTGGTCCGACCTTTCGTCCAGTAGCTCTATTTCATATGATTCCTGTGCGTTTTCCATCTAGTTGCCTAACTCCAATTGATTTTTGACCAAGGCATAATAGGTGCCCCTTTTTTCGGTGAGCTCTTCGTGAGTTCCTTTTTCTATCACCTTACCAGAATCCAACACCACGATTTGGTCTGCATTCTTGACCGTACTCAATCGATGTGCCACCACCACAACGGTTTTTCCTTTATAGAATTCCTCGAGGTTTTCCATGATGGTTTTCTCGTTATTGGCATCCAGTGCGCTAGTTGCTTCATCAAAAAAGATGTAGTTCGGATTTTTATACACCGATCTTGCAATTAGGATGCGTTGTTTTTGACCCCCACTGATGTTGGTTCCAGCGCTGCCAATTTTGGTATTAAATCCGGTTGGCAACTGTTCAACGTAATCCGTGATGTTCGCCACTTCCGTAGCATGGATTAGACGCTTTTTGTCAATGGCGCGGTCAGAGTCGGATTCTGAAATGTTTCTAGCGATGGTATCACCAAACAAAAAACCATCCTGCATCACCGAACCACAATTCTTTCGCCAAAAACCAGCACTGATGTTGGAGAGTTTGGTATTGCCGATACTGATGTTTCCGCTGGTAGGTTCATAAAACCGAAGCAACAATTTTATCAAGGTGGTTTTTCCACTTCCGCTCGCGCCCACAATAGCGGTAATCTTCCCTTCAGGAATATCCAATGAAATGTTGTCTAAAACTTTGGGAGAACTGGAACCACCATAACGGAAGGTCAAGTTCTCCAATTTCAAGGATTTCTTTTTAGGGAGCTCATGCAGTTTTTCGTCTGCATTTTCCTCATCTTTTTGGTTATGGATTTCAGAAAGGCGTTCCAAGCTGATTTTGGCATCTTGTCCCGTTTGAATAAACGAAATGAAGTTGCTTATTGGAAGGTTGAGTTGCCCGATAATATATTGAACGGAGAGCATCATCCCTAAAGTAAGCTGGCCATCAATAACTGATTTGGCCGCCACAAAAGTGATGAGAATGTTTTTTAATTCATTGAAGAAGGTGCCGCCAACGTTCTGGGTCTGCGTCAAAGCCAAGCTTTTGATTGAAATTTTAAAAAGCTTCACCTGAATGCCCTCCCATTCCCAACGTCTTCTTCTTTCCGAACCATTCAATTTGATTTCTTGCATCCCTGAAATCAACTGGTAAATGCTGCTTTGGTTGTCAGCAGCTTGGTCAAAACGTTTGTAATCCAGTTCAGCTCGTTTTTTTAGGAAGAGGAGTGTCCAAACCACATAAATGATAGAGCCAAACAGGAAAATGAGAAATATGGTGAGGCTGTAGTAGGCCAAAACAAAACCAAAAATGACCACATTGAAGGCTGAAAAAATGGTATTCAAGGTGGTGCTGGATAAAAAACCTTGAATTCTATCATGGTCATAAATCCGTTGGATAATGTCTCCCGTATTTTTGGAATCAAAGAAGGCGATAGGCAGTCGCATGAGTTTCAGTAGAAAATCTGAAACCAAATTGATGTTTATTCGGCTGGTGATGTGCAATAGAATCCAACTCCGAATGACCTCAACGCTCGTCTGTGAAGCGAACAAGGTGAGTTGGGCAATCAGAATCAAATACACAAAGTTGATGTTCTGGTAATTGATACCGTAATCCACAATGGATTGGGTCAGAAAAGGAAAAATCAGTTGTAGAATACTGCCAACAAACAGCCCCAAGAATAATTGCGCAAGGTATTTGGAGTAAGGTCTAAAGTATCTGAATAAAAAAGAAAACCCTTTGGCCTCTTGTGTCTCTTCTTCCGTTTCATAAAACCTTGGTGTGGTTTCAAGCAGCAATAAGTAGCCTTCCGAGTTTGTGCCAGCGCCTTTGCCAATCCATCCTTCAAGGAAATCTTCTACAGAATACTCCAATAAATTATGGGCAGGGTCTGCTACATAAACCTTGCCTTTACTGATTTTGTGCACCACCACAAAGTGCTTTTGCCGCCAGTGCGCAATGCAGGGTAGGGGTACTTCAGCGGTTAGGGTTTCAAAGTCGACGCTTACGGCTAGGGTCCGAAACCCGATGGTTTCCGCGGCGTCGGCAATGCCACCTAACGAAACGCCTTCACGAGTAATGTTCGATTTTTCACGGAGGTAATCCGCAGGGTAGGACTTTCCGTAATATTTCGCAACCATTCGCAAGCACGTAGGGCCACAATCCATTTGGTCCAGTTGCTTAAAAAAAGGAAAGCGTCCAACGCGAAACATACTCCAAGATAGCGATAATTAGAAAGGAGAAGATTACAGTAGACGAAGAAATTTCAGAAGCCTGTCCGTTATCTGTAAAGGAGTTTACTTTACAACCCGTGCCTTGCCACTTAGATAAAAGCATATTTGCTTTGTAGGTATTTGAATTTTATGAATTATATTTGCACCCGCTTTCAAAGAAAAGCAATAAAGTTCTTGGGTTTTCAAGAGCAGAATTAATAACCGGGGTCGGGCACCCTACAAATTAATGTGATATGCCAGTAAAAATTAGACTTCAAAGACACGGTAAAAAAGGTAAACCTTTCTATTGGGTAGTTGCCGCCGATTCAAGATCAAAAAGAGACGGTAAATTTTTGGAAAAGTTGGGTACGTATAACCCTAACACAAATCCTGCTACCATCAATTTGGATGTAGACGGTTCTGTAAAGTGGTTGCAAAATGGAGCGCAACCCACGGATACCGCTCGCGCTATTCTTTCGTACAAAGGAGTATTGTTGAAAAAACACCTTTTAGGTGGTGTTACAAAGGGTGCTTTGACTGAGGAGCAAGCTGAAGAAAAGTTCCAAGCGTGGTTGGCTGGAAAAGAAGAAGGCATTCAAGCTAAGATTGATGGTTTGGACAAGGCAAAGGCCGATGCCAAAGCCAAGGCGCTTGAAGCTGAAAAAGAAGTAAGCGACAAAAGAGCTGCTGCTCTAGCACCAGCGGTTGAGGAGGAAGTAGTGGAAGAAGCTGCAGAAGCCACAGAAGCTGTTGCCGAGACTGCCGAAGCTACTGAAGCACCAGCGGAAGAGGCTCCTGCTACCGAAGCAGCTGCCACGGAAGAAGAGTAAATCGACTTTGCGATGCGAAAGGAAGAGTGTTTTTACCTCGGAAAAATCGTATCGAAATATAGCTTCAAAGGGGAGGTGTTGATAAAGCTCGACACCGATGACCCGGAGCAATACAAAAATCTGGAATCAGTTTTTGTTTCATTGGGAAACAATCTGGTTCCTTTTTTTGTGGACCGATGTCGCCTTCATAAATCCAACCTATTGCGTATTGATTTTGAGGGTGTGAAAGATGAAGCTGCAGCGGATAATATTTTGGGCGCCGAATTGTATCTGCCGCTATCCTTGTTGCCCAAGTTGGAAGGGGATAAATTCTACTACCACGAAGTCATTGGTTTTGAAGTGATAGATGTCGCCCATGGCAGTCTTGGTATTGTCGAATCGGTGAATGATAGTGGTGCACAAGACCTGTTCGAAATCAAAAAAGGGGATATTGAACTCTTGATTCCCGTTTCAGATGACATTATTCAAAAGATAGACCGAAAGCAAAAACAAATCCATGTGAAAACCCCTGAGGGTTTGGTGGATTTGTACCTAAATCCATAAAAAAAGAGCGCCATGGCAGCGCTCTCTTACCAGAATTATTTATTGACGAAGATTTTCTTAAAAGTGAAATGCAAATCCGATTAAGCCTTGGAATGAACTTTCAGCTTTTTCACTATCCATTGAAGCATTGTAGCGGATTGTGGGCTCAATGCTTACATTGCTAGCAACAAACCATGCATAACCACCTTGAAGACCTACCCAGGTTGCACTTTCTCCTCCGGCGCTTGACCCTGTGAAATCAATACCTACTGGTAGTGTGCCTCCGATATAATACTTAGCCCCTAATTTATAATTAAAGGAACCATCCACCTCATCTGCCCCAGCATAACCTAAACCAGCTTTAATGGCAAAATTGTCTCCCACAAAACAACCGGCTTCCGCCCCTATCGAATAAAACGTAAAACCGTCAACTGAGGTTAAGGAAAAGGCAGTACTGCCGGTGGCAAACGACCCAGTGTTAATTTCGATTAGCCAACTGTTTTTGGCTAGTGCATCCGAACTTCCGTTCTGAGCGGTGGCGGAAAATACCATAAGAGTTGTCAAAGCAAACATTAGTCTTCTCATAATTGTTTAAAATTTGGTTTAAAAGTTTGAAAAGCAGCGAAAGTACCTGAGCTATTCCCTTGGAGTAGTGTTGGATTGATGAATGCCCTTTTTGCTTTTATGGAACAGGGCTTCGGATTGACGATACAATTTCTTCTAGGATATTTTAGTTGATGTCAGCCCATGTATCTTTGCCGAATGGATGTTTTCCAATTCAAGCAATTCGCCGTAATTCAAGACGGTTGCGCCATGAAAGTGGGTACTGATGGGGTCCTTCTGGGAAGCTGGGCGAGTATAGCCCATCATCCCCAAACCATTTTGGATATTGGTTCAGGTACCGGGGTCATTGCTTTGCAAATGGCGCAGCGTTGTGCCGAGGCTGACATTGAGGCCATCGAAATTGAAGAGAACGCTTTCGAGACCTGCGTGCTCAATTTTGAAAACTCCCCTTGGTCCGATAGATTGTTTTGCTACCATGCAGGGTTGGACGAATTCATCGATGAGGTGGAAGACACCTATGATTTAATCGTTTCGAATCCGCCGTTTTATGCTGAAAACATGTCTAGCGGAAACCCAGAACGGGATGCGGCACGTCAAAATCAATCGCTTCCTTTTGAGGAATTGATAGCCGCTGTAGCGAAATTGCTTTCACCCACTGGCAAGTTCAATGTAGTGGTTCCATTTTCGGCGGAAGAAGAGTTTATGGCTTTAGCACAATCAAGCGGACTCTTTCCGCATCGCATCACGCGCGTGAGGGGTCGAAAAGAACTTCCCTTTAAACGCAGTTTGATGGAATTTGGTTTTGAATCGGTTACGCCAACCGAAGATGCATTGGTCATCGAAATCGCAAGACATGAGTATACCCCAGAGTACGTCGCCTTGACCCAAGAATTCTATTTGAAAATGTAACAATAGGCTCTGGAATTGTTAAATTTCCTTTCTACCTTTGAGAAGTTAATTAATATGTCATTCCTGCGAAGGCAGGAATCCATGATAAAATTTTATTTGGATTTCCTATCAAGTACGGAATGATAATTAGGTATTTGTTTTTATGAAGCCGGATTTATTTGAAGCGCCTGACTACTACAACTTGGATGATTTGCTTACGGATGAGCATAAATTGATTCGTGATGCAGCCCGACAATGGGTAAAGCGAGATGTGTCTCCCATTATTGAAGAATATGCCCAAAAAGCAGAATTCCCAAATCAGATTATTGGTGGTTTGGCAGAGATTGGCGCCTTCGGACCCTACATTCCCGAAGAGTATGGCGGAGCGGGGTTGGACCAAATCAGCTATGGTCTTATTATGCAAGAAATTGAACGTGGTGATAGTGGTGTTCGTTCCACAGCTTCGGTACAATCCTCTTTGGTGATGTATCCTATTTTCAAATACGGAACCGAAGAACAACGCAAAAAATATTTGCCCAAATTGGCCTCTGGCGAATGGATGGGTTGCTTTGGATTGACAGAACCTAACCATGGGTCAAATCCGGGTGGCATGGAAACCAAGTACAAAGACATGGGTGACCATTATGTATTAAATGGTGCCAAACTCTGGATTTCCAATTCCCCTTTTGCCGATGTGGCAGTGGTTTGGGCCAAAAATGAAGAAGGTCGTATTCATGGATTGATTGTCGAGCGTGGCATGGAAGGGTTCACCACGCCAGAAACCCATAACAAATGGTCGCTACGAGCTTCGGCCACCGGAGAACTTATTTTTGACGATGTGAAGGTGCCAAAAGAGAACTTGTTACCGAACAAATCCGGTTTGGGCGCTCCTTTAGGTTGCTTGGATTCAGCACGCTATGGTATTGCTTGGGGTGCGATTGGTGCGGCAATGGATTGTTACGACACGGCATTGCGGTATGCAAAAGAACGTGTTCAATTTGGAAAGCCTATCGCGGCGACGCAACTTCAGCAGAAAAAATTAGCTGAAATGATTACCGAAATCACCAAGGCACAATTGCTGGCCTTCCGTTTGGGACAACTCAAAAATGAAGACCGGGCGACAACCGCTCAAATTTCCATGGCGAAGCGGAACAATGTGGACATGGCGATTAAAATCGCCCGCGAAGCACGTCAAGTTTTGGGCGGAATGGGCATCACAGGCGACTACAGCATTATGCGCCATATGATGAATTTGGAAAGTGTCATCACCTACGAAGGCACCCACGATATTCATTTGCTGATTACGGGAGCAGATATTACCGGACATCCGGCGTTCAAGTAGTTGAACCCTCAAGATTACCATTTTTCAAATTTTTTGTTTTGTCCAGGCTGTCTGTAAGCGAATGGAAGCTTTTCTTTTCTGCAAATTGATTTGATTTCTTCCCAATGCTTTACGAGGTGTTTAAATGAATTCCAAAACGAAATCCCACCTTTAGGCTGTTTGAAAAAAATTATGCCAATCCCATTTTCTTCATAAGCTTTTTTTTCATGTTTATGGCGTTGAATATTTCTGTCTAAGGTAAGAATGATGGCGTTTTCATTTTTTAAAGCATTAAACCAATCAATATCCGAAGCACCTTCATCGATATCTTTCATTGAAAAGACAAGAATTTCTTTCTTCTCAGTTTTATTCAGATGTGTTTGGATGATGTTGAAAGCCTTTGCGAATTGACGTGGTAGATTTTCGTCAATATAAATTTTAAGCGGCTTTGGTACAGAAGTTAATTGCGTTTTCAACTTGTTTAATGGTCAGTTCGTAGCTTTGGGCGATAAACTCTTTTTCTTCTCCGTTGACATATAAATCATAAAGAGTATTAGGATATATTCTGGTACCCGAAATAGTAGGGTAGCCGAATTGGCGATTAGGGTCACAAACAATATCCTTATCCTTTCCTAGTGGCCATAGTCTTTCTGCTAGTTCATCAACAAAATCAATTTTTTCATAAAAATGAGTAATGAAATTTGAAGCTATTTGGTTTGTCCCATCTAAAGCGATGATTATTTCTTTGTCTTCTTCAAAAAAAACTCTTTTGCCAGCAGTTTTGACTCTTTCCATTACTGTTTTCAATGCTAACGGATAAGGATGTTTGAATCTTTTGGAAAGGATATTATGCGCGTTGATTAGTTTTTTCGTTGGGACGCCTGCATCTGTTAGTTTTATGAAAGTATCCAACTCAATTAAGGTGTAAAAATTAACGGCTCTTGATTTTTCAATCATCCAAGAGTACTTTTTCAAATAGGTGTCTCCAAATTTTCCATCCCAATACTTCAATACATAACGATGAACTTTCGCGTAAGGAACCTGAAGAATAGTAGATATTTCTGGAATTGTATAAATTCCTTGACCAAGTTCTACTTTATTTGAATACGCCATAACGGATAAAATTCATTGTAATAGTACTAAAAATGTTTCTTGTTTAGCAAGAAAATACTGTACTATTGATTTTGAGCAACTTTTTTCAACCTAACTTTTACCGATTTGCTGATTGGGGTTTGACTCTTGTCCGCAAAATGATTGTAGGGCACCAATACGTTGGTTTCCGGAAAATAGGCTGCTAAATTCCCTTTCGGAATGTTGTATGAAATCACTTTGAAGTTCAGGGCTTTTCGCTCTTGTCCATCGTAATGGCTTAGGATATTCACTTTCATTCCTTGTCGGATGTTGTTTTCGGCCATATCCTTTTCGTTCATCATAAGGACTCTTCGGGTGCCGTAAACTCCGCGGTAGCGGTCATCCATCCCATAAATGGTCGTGTTGAATTGGTCATGTGACCGGATGGTCATCAGCAGAAACTCGTTGGCCTTCAGCTCATGTTTTGGAAGGGGATTCACGGTGAATTGTGCTTTGCCGTTTGGAAGACCGCTAAAATCCATCGCTCGTGCGGAGTTGGGAAGGTAGTAGCCGCTATCTTTGGATTGCTGTTCCGTGTTCTTAAAACCTTTTGCGATGTTATCAATAGCTTCTCGAATCAAGGTATAATCCGTTTCCATTTTTTTCCAAGGTACCGGATGGTCCTCCCCAAAATGATGATGCCCTAGTTCGGCAATGATGTCCGGTTCACTTTTCAAGTTCCCAGATATGGGCCGAAAGATACCTTGCGACCAACGGACTTTGCCCATACTATTTTCTGTAGTCACAAAACGATTTTGGTCCTTTTCAGAACGCCCCAAGGTGGGAAGCATCAAAGCGGTTTTTCCGGTGACGAGATGTGAACGGTTCAATTTGGTGCTAACTTGAATAGTTAAATTACAGTTTTGAATGGCTTGGGCTGTAAACTCCGTATCGGAGGCTGCTGAGAGAAAATTACCCCCTAAACACATAAAAACCTTGGCCTTTTTATCGTGCATGGCCTTAATGGATTCTACAGTATCATAACCCGTTTTGGTCGGTGCTTTAAAACCCAAATGCGTTTTCAGTCTTTCATTGTAACCTTCATCGACATAATGATGGATGCCCACGCTGCGGTCACCTTGCACGTTGCTGTGCCCACGCACAGGACAGGTACCCGCATTGGGTTTTCCAATAGCCCCTTTCAGCAACAACAGGTTCACAAATTCTTGAATGTTGGCGACCCCGTTTTTATGTTGGGTCAATCCCATCGCCCAACAAATAATGATTTTGGATTTCGCGGCCAGCAGGTCAACGGTTTCAGAAATCGCTTCTTTTGAAATACCACAAAGTTGGAGTAATTCATCTTCATCAAAACGGTTCAGATCGGTTTTTAAAGCTGCGTAACCTTCAGTGTGCTTTTCAATGAAATCATGGTCCAATACCGTATGGCCTGTTTCAGCATCTTTTTCAAAAAGCTTTTTCAGCAACAGCTTGACCAAGGCAATATCCTGATTGATTTTAACTTGAAGATGAATGTCTGCCAAGTCGGTACCGTTCCCCAGCCATCCATTTAGGCGTTGCGGATTTTTGAAATTCACCAAACCGGCTTCCGCCAACGGATTGATACTGATGACTCTTCCGCCATTCGCTTTGCACTTTTCCAAGGCGGTCAACATTCTGGGGTGATTGGTTCCAGGGTTTTGCCCTGCGATGATGACGACTTCCGCCTTGTAAAAATCGTCAAGAGTTACGGAACCTTTGCCGATTCCTAAAGTGTTTTTCAAGGCGATGCCGCTGCTTTCATGGCACATGTTGGAACAATCCGGGAGATTGTTGGTGCCTAAAGCACGGGCAAAGGTGCCATATAAAAAGGCTGCTTCGTTGCTGGAACGTCCTGACGTATAAAAAATCGCTTCATCCGGAGAACTCAAGGTTTTCAGTTCTTTGGAGATGAGGTGATAAGCGTCTTCCCAAGAAATAGGTTCGTAATACTTTTTGTCGGGGTGCAACACTAAGGGTTCCGTTAGACGGCCTAACTGATTCAATTCAAAATCGGTTCGAAGGGAAAGGGCTTCCACGGAATGTTCCGCAAAGAATTGGGCATCCAAGGTGTTTCGTGTGGCTTCGTCTGCTAGGGCCTTGGCACCATTTTCACAATATTCGGCCACTTTGTTGGGGGTATCGGGGTCGGGCCAGGCACAACTGGGGCAATCAAATCCCTTTTTCTGATTTAGCGCGGCAAGCCCTTTGAAGGCTTTTACCATGCCCATTTCGCGAAGGCTATGCTGCAATGCATTGGATACTGCTGGAGTTCCTCCCGCATAGGAAGCAGGTGTGGTTATCTTCCCATTTGAGGTTTCGTTTTGAGGGCCAAGAGCGGAAACATTGCGATTTGGGGTTTTGGACATGGCTGCGGCGTGCGGATTTCGTCGTTTATCTGTCAAAAGATACGATGAAATGCAATAGGGGTACAATTCACCACAGGTTTTAGGGGTTACACATCATTTCTTTTCCATCGGCAGGAGTCGGGCGTACATTTACAATGTAATTAATTAAGAAAGTAAATTTTTTCATTTTCATATAGTGTTCTCGTAAAAGAGTCTTGCCTTAGTCGGTAAGGCTCTTTTTAATTTCAGACGTTTTTCCACGTCGCTTTCCTTCTTTTGGCACCAATAGTTTTTTACTTGTTTTCATATCGGAATACCTCGGGTCGGGGATGTAATCTTCTTTTTGCATTTTGATGACTTCGATGCTCAAAAAGCCGAATTCCTCTACTACTTTTCCGTAGAAACGATAAATGCCCTTCCCCCTGAAATAATATTTTGCCGCCACCGGTGGAAAAAGTACCGTGTCAAATACTTCTCCATGTTGGTCGACCAGTGTAGCGAAGTGCATGCGCTTGCCCGTATGGGTGCTGGTGTTTTTTACGGTGACCAAATAGCCGTAGATGTCAATGTGTTTGTTCAAATAGCGACGTAAATCTTTTTGTCCGTTGGTGTTTTTGGGAGGTGTTGCCAATAATTGGAACGGACTGCACAAACAAAAGCCGAGCAATTCCCACTGTTCAAAAGCGGTTTCTTGAGCCGTAGTGTCCAATTTCGGAATCTGGAATTTTTGATGCCGGGCCGGAAACAATTTTGGATGCTCCAAGCGTTCGTTTTTTGAACGCATCAAATGCGCTTTCCAGAGCAGTTCATGTTTGTTGATGCCCGTAAATCGGAAGGCGTCAATGCGGATAAGAATGGCAAGTTGTTCTACGGAAATCAAGACCCGGTCCATAAAACCTTCCAAAGAAGTAAAGTTGCCATTGCGCAAACGTTCGGTAAGGATGCGTTCCATGACCCGCTGTTCCAAATCGCGGAGGTACATCATCCCTAAATAAATGTGCTTGCCAACAATGCGGTTGGGAATGCTACTGGTGTTGATGCAAGGCGGATGTATGGTAGCACCCATCATGCGCGCATCGTGAATGTAAAATTCCGAACGGTAAAAGCCACCGCCGTTGTTGAGCACGGCGACCATGTATTCCAGGGGAAAATACGCTCTCAAAAACAAGCTTTGATAGCTTTCCACGGCATACGAAGCAGAGTGACCCTTGGCGAAAGCGTACCCGGCAAAACTGGCCACTTGGTTCCATATTTCAAAAATCAAGCTGTCGGCATATCCTTTTTTACGGCAGTTGGCGATGAACTTATCCTTCACTTTTTGGAATTCCGCCCGCGAACGGAATTTTCCGCTCATCCCCCTGCGAAGGACGTCCGCTTCGCCCAAATCCAAATCTGCAAAATGGTGGGCCACTTTAATCACATCTTCTTGATATACCATCACCCCATAGGTATCGGGCATAATATCCAGCATAATGGGATGTGCTTTTTCTTCCGCACGACCTTGATGACGATGTCGCAGAATGTATTCGCGCATCATACCGCTTTTGGCCACCCCAGGACGGATAATAGAACTGGCTGCGACAAGTCCCAAATAATTATCGACCTCCAATTTTTTCAAAAGCATGCGCATGGCAGGGGATTCCACATAGAAACACCCCATACATTGTGCGGTCTTGATGAGGGTATTGATAACATCATCCTTTTTGAAACCTTTGATGTCGTGAATGTCTATGGTCTCAAATTGTTCCGGTTGGTTGTAGGCGACAATCTCCAACGCTTCTTTGATTTTACCCAATCCACGCTGCCCCAAAATGTCAAATTTGTACAAGCCCACATCCTCGGCAATGACCATGTCGAATTGCGTGGTGGGAAAGCCTTTTGGCGGAAGGTGCGTGCCTGAAAACCAATTCAGAGGTTTATCACTGATTAAAATTCCGCCTGCATGAATGCTCAAGTAATTGGGTTTCCCCATGAGGAGCTTTCCATATTTGAACACGAGTTTGGAGATGCCATCCAACTTTGAAGGGTCATAGCGGCCTTCAATCAAGAAATCAATTTCTTGGGGTGGCAGGCCGAAAACCTTTCCCAATTCTCGAATAATACCCCGTTCCTTGAAGGTGACGTAGGTGCCGAGCAGGGCGACGTGCTCAAAGCGGTCGAAGATATATTGTGTCATGGCAGGGCGGTCGCGCCATGAAAAATCAATATCGAAATCTGGGGGATTGGCCCGGTATAGGTTGATGAAGCGCTCAAAGTAAAGGTCGAGTTCCATGGGGTCCACATCGGTGATACGGAGAAGGTAGGCTACAATGCTATTGGCCCCACTGCCGCGACCCACATAATAAAAACCCCTTCTTCGCGCTTCGGACACGATGTCCCAATTGATGAGAAAGTAGGAAACAAACCCCATTTTCTTGATGAGCTTCAGTTCTTTATCCAATCGGGATTGGATGGCGGCATCCACATCTTGGTAGCGATAGGGAAGTCCTTCTTGGCACAACTTTTCAATCAAGGCCTCGTCTTCGGCTACACTCCCCGAAAAGGTTTTTAGGTTTTGGGGTTTTCGTCCTTTGGAAAAATCAAAATGAATGCTGCATTGTTTGAGCAGTTTTTCGGTGTTTTCGAGTATAAAAGGATATTCCGAAAAGGCTGCCGCCAAGTTTTGCACCGGATACATTTTCTCATCCTCTGAAGCTTCTTCATCAAGGGAAAGCTTGCTGAGCAATACATTTTGGTCAATGGCCCGTAGCAGGCGATGGGCGTTGAAATCTTGTTTGTTCCGAAACGTAACCGATTGGAGCACGACCAATTTTTTTCGGAATTGCATCAATCCTGAGAAAGGTAATTTGCGAAGGTCATTGATGGAAACGCCGATGAATTCATGCGCTTCTGAAACATCCAATTCGTTTAAAAGGACTTGCTCAAAAGGATAGATGACAAAAGCATTTTCAAATTTGGGTGCCTTGGAGGGAATCTCCAATTCTTGATGGAGGTGATGGGACAAAAAGGTGTTGAGTTCTTGATACCCTTCGTTGTTTTGGGCAATGCCCACAAAACAGGGTCGAACCCCATTCCTAAAATCAATACCCAGCACCGGACGAATGTTGTACTCAGGGGCCTTTCGCACAAAATTCAAGCAAGCTGAAGTATTGTTGATGTCAGTGAGCGCCAATTGCGTCACATGGTTTTGTTGGGCCAATTCCAACAACTCCAATTCGGAAAAACTTCCGAATCGCATGCTGTAATATGTGTGACAATTCAAGTACAAGAGTCAAAACTCAAACAACAAATACCAAAAGCCTAAGAAGATTTTTGGATGATTGCAGACAATATCTTTTTTATTTCCAGAGCTTCTTTTTGAAGCGGGTTAATCTCTTGGGAATGGCTTTCATTCATACTCGATAATAGCCTAAGCCAGTATCCACTTTCTTTTGCTTCTTTTCGAGCTATTTTCAGACGCATTAAAAAATCTTTAGGGCCTAAGTGTTCGTTGGCCTCTATATAATTTGCTCCTGTCGAACCAGATGAGCGAATCAATTGTTTTCCATCTTCAATGTTGCCCATGGTTTTTGGGAGTGATTTTATTAGAATCCGACACGCTTTTGCGAAGCGATAAGTCCTTTCTTCTAAATCGTAGGTTTTACTTGTCATGATGTATTTGGGATTTGATTTTTGAAAATTTATAGATTATTGTTTTCGATGCGCCAACACCACAGGTGGTAAGCCATTAAAAGGGTTGTGCATGCGGCCGATGGTTTTTGCGCCCATAGCGGATGCTCGAAAAATACTTCGGTCACCAAAGCGTTTGCGAACATTGTCCATGGCATTGTAGAGGTTCAGGGTTTCTTCGGTGTCCTCAAAAAGGTTGATTTGGTAATTCCCGGAAACCAAGTGACTGAAACGAATTCCGACCAACCGTACCAACATTCGTTTGTTGTACAGCCCACGGAACAATTCCAGGATTTTAGGGATGAGAATATGGTCGGCACTGGTGTAGGGAATGCGCAGTTGTTTGGAATAGGTGTTGAAATCGGAATACCGAATTTTCACTGCGATACACGCCGTGAGCTTGTCTCCCCTTCGCAACTGATAGGCCAAGTTTTCGGTCATGGCAATAAGGATACCTTTGAGCTTTTTCACATCGATAGTATCTCGGTCGAATGTACGTTCGGTGGAGATGGATTTCCGGTCGTGAAACGGAATGACGGGTGTGTTGTCGATACCGTTAGCGCGTTTCCAAATAACAGTGCCATTGGCACCCAAAACCTGTTGCATGATGCCCATGGGCATTTCCTGAACGGTTCGCACTTCGCGTATCCCAAGATTTCGCAAGGTTTGATAAGTCTTATCCCCAACCATGGGAATCTTTTTAATGGATAGTGGCGCTAGAAAAGGTTTCTCTTGGCCAAAATCGATTTTGAGTTGATTGTTGGGCTTTGCCTCATTGGTAGCTACTTTGGAAACCACTTTATTGACCGATAGCCCAAACGAAATGGGCAATCCGGTTTCGCGCATGATTTTTTTGCGCATCTCCGAGGCATATTTATAGCACCCAAAAAAGCGGTCCATTCCGGAGAGGTCGGCATAGAATTCATCAATACTCGACTTTTCAAAAAGAGGGACATGCTCTTTGATGATTTCAGTTACTACATCGGAATATTGACTGTAGGTTCCGGCATTCCCTCGAATAACGGTCGCTTCGGGGCAAAGCTCCTTGGCCATTTTCATGGGCATGCCCGAATGTATCCCGAAACCACGGGTTTCATAACTGCACGCAGCAACTACCCCCCGGTCACTGGTGCCTCCTACCAAGAGGGGTTTGTTCTTGAGTTCCGTATTCAGGATACGTTCCACAGAGACATAGAACGTGTCCAAGTCCAAGTGTAAAATGGTCTTTTTCATTGTTTAGTTGAGAGAAGGCTAATTTATGGAATAATTCCTAATAAATGGAAATAATCCAAATAATATCACAGAAGCGTCGTAATCTGTTTCCTATCCCATAAATCCTTTATATCTTTGAATTGTTGTGTTGGATTCCCTTTAGAAAATGGGAATCTGGTTGGACAGTAAAATGTCGACCAATGAAAGGCTTTCCATACGGAAGGCTTTTTTTGTGCCGTATCTTTGTTGAAAACATGCTTATGATATTCGACATCATCAAAAAACGACGTAGTATTTTCCCCGTTCAATACAATGATAAACCCATCGCCCGTGAAACATTGGAAACGCTTCTAGAAGCGGCAAATTGGGCACCCAATCATAAAAAAACGGAACCTTGGCGTTTTAAGGTGCTTACAGGAAACAGTAAAAACGATTTAGGAGCTTTTCTTTCCAAAAAGTATCAAGAAGTTGACCCGAATCCGAAACAAATCAAAATCAGAAAACTGCAAGCGAATCCAGAGAAGTCAGCCGCAGTGATTGCCATTTGCATGCAACGTGACCCTAAGGAAAGTTTGCCCGAATGGGAGGAATTGGCAGCAACGGCCATGGCTGTACAAAACATGTGGTTGTGTTGTGCCGAAATGAACATCGGTTGTTATTGGAGTTCACCGGGACTCATAAAATATATGGGTGAGTTTTTCGACTTAAATGAAGGGGAACGCTGTCTTGGGTTTTTATATATGGGATATTACGACGAGCCAATCGAAACACCTGTAAAGGGGTCTATCCAGGAAAAAGTGGAATGGCTGTAATGTTATGAAAAGGAGAAGAGTGCTCCACGAAATTCCCAGGCTTTTGCAATAAAGAGGCCTAAAAACACAATCGCTAACACGAATTTCAAGAAGGTTCCGGTCAGAAATCCAATAAAGGAACCGAAGGCCGCTTTAAGTGCGGTCTTGTTATCTGCTTTGTTGAGAATTTCTCCAACTAAAGCACCTACAAAAGGCCATATCACAATACCAAAAACTCCAAGGATAGGGAAGAATATGGCAACGAGCAGTCCTATCACGGTGCCCCACATACCTGCTTTACTACCGCCAAATTTTTTGGTCCCCATGGCAGGGACAATATAGTCCAGTACAAAAACCAAAATCGCTACGGCCGCGGTAAGTCCCAAAAACCACCAATCATCAGGAACTGCATCAGTCAGGTGTAATAAAAGCAATCCCAGCCAGCTCACAGGTGGGCCAGGTAAGACAGGAAGAAAACTTCCCAAAATTCCGACAAGTGTCAAAATAAAACCAAGGACCAACAAGGCGATATCCATACAAACGATTTACAAGATGAGACTAAGATAGGGCTGAAATGTTACATTGGATTTTTTAACTAAAAAATTAGTTTAAACTAAGAAAATAGTTATATATTGCATTCAACTAATTAATTAGTTCATGAAAAAAAAGCAACTCACCCGAGCCGAAGAAGACGTCATGCAGATTTTATGGCAGCTTGAAAAATGTAATGTCGCCGCCATTGTGGAGCAGTTTCCAGAACCGAGGCCCAAGTACAACACCATCTCTACCATAGTCCGCATTTTGGAAACCAAAGGATTCATTGGCCATGAACCCAAAGGGAAGGGCTATTTGTACTTTCCGTTGATTCCAAAATCGGCGTACAGCAACCAAAGTATCACTAAGTTGATTGATAGATACTTTCAGGGGTCTTTTCAAAACATGGTGTCTTTTTTTATGAAGGAAAACGACATCAGTGTAGAAGAACTGGAGTCTATTTTGTCACAAATCAAAAAAGAGGATAATGATTAGGTATTTGTTGGAGACGCTGGTCTTTCAGACATTGTTTTTGCTACTCTTTGAGCTCTTCTTAAAGAAGGAAACCTTTTACAAATGGAACCGGTTCTATTTGCTCGGAACCTTTGGTG
>JBCBPD010000052.1:0-24393 GCA_039820925.1 Bacteroidota bacterium
AGGATTGCCGAAAGGCTTAATTACGGATTATGTCTTTTTTTGCCCTCCATAAAACTTCTTGATTTTCTTCTTTTTTGTCCCCTTTTGTTTCTAAAGAAAACGGAGAAGTAAACCACAACCAAGGCACCCAATACAATGTAGATGGTATAATCCATAGGCTATCTTTTTCGAATAATTTAAAATTAGGGATTAAATCCTTAATGTGAAGTGCTCTTTAACTTGCTCTTCACGAATAAATGCGAGTCCACAGTAAAAACCATCAATGGTTACGGTAAAGCGAGGATGGTTTACAAAAGCTTCCCATTGTTTTTCATGGTCGCTATTCTGATGGATTTGTTGTATCAAAATCAAGCTATCGTTGTGCAACGGATATTCTTGCAAAACCTGCTCAGGTGCTTTTGGCGGTTTGGATAAGAAGAGTAGGTCTAAGGGTCCATCAGCTTTTGTTGTAAAGTCTAAAAACTTCGATAAGATTTCCTTATGCTGCGGAAGGTCATCTATGCTCAAATTCTTGAATCCAAAATACAGGGCGCTTTTTATGAGCAAGTTTAAGGTGTTGTCTTTTGCGTAGCGCTTTGGGCCATAAATCCCTTCGGTAAGGAATTGATACACAAAAGGGGAATGCACCCCATGT
The DNA here is from genome assembly GCA_039820925.1 of Bacteroidota bacterium. Classification (GTDB taxonomy): domain Bacteria; phylum Bacteroidota; class Bacteroidia; order Flavobacteriales; family Flavobacteriaceae; genus Flagellimonas. Next base: position 635 of record JBCBPD010000052.1, read on the forward strand.
TGGTTGGTGGCTTTTGAAAGGAACTTTAAACGCGCCATGGTTTTGTGCATTATCCTTCGAGTATCATGGAAAGTTCAAACCAACGCTCGGTTTTTGCATTGAGCGTGTCCGAAATCTCCTTTAGTTCGATGGATTTGGCATTGATTTCATCTCCTGAAAGCTCAGGATTGGAAAAGGCATTTTCGAGTACCTTTTTCTGTTCTTCCAGCTTTTGGATATCCTTCTCAAGTTGTTTGTATTCCTGTTGTTCTTGATAGGAATGTTTTCCTCCAGCGGTCTTTTCTTTTTTGGTGATTTTGGCGTCTTCCGTCTTTTCGGAAGGCATTGATGCTTCTTTGGGCCGAACCTTTTCATACGCCCGATAGTCGGAATAGTTTCCAGGGAAATCTTCAAAAGTGCCATTGCCTTTGAAGACAAAAAGATGGTCTACAATCTTATCCATAAAATAACGGTCGTGGGAAACGATGACCAAGCAGCCTGGGAAATCCAATAAAAAATTCTCTAGGACATTCAGGGTTACAATATCCAAATCGTTGGTAGGCTCATCTAAAATCAAGAAGTTGGGATTTTGAATCAGGACCGTACACAAGTACAATCTTTTTCGCTCCCCTCCGCTCAGTTTTTCAACAAAGTCATATTGCTTTTTCCTATCAAAAAGGAAACGTTCCAAAAGCTGCTGGGCCGAAATCTGTTTCCCTTTTTTCAACGGAATGTAATCTCCGTATTCGCGGATAACATCTATGACTTTCTGCTCTGGTTTGGTGGGTATGCCTTTTTGAGTGTAGTACCCAAATTTGATGGTTTCGCCGATAACGACCTTGCCCGTATCGGGCTCTAAATTTCTGGTCAAGATGTTCAAAAAGGTGGATTTCCCAGACCCATTGGGCCCAATAATACCTACACGCTCTCCTCGCTGAAACGTGTAATCAAACTTGGTGAGCAAGGTCTTTTCGCCAAACGCCTTGGAGATATTGTGCAACTCCACGATTTTACTTCCCAGACGTTCCATATTCAGTTCTAGTTGAACGGTATGGTCCTCGCGTCTTTTTTTTGCCCGTTGTTTGATTTCATTAAAGTCATCAATTCGGGATTTTGATTTTGTGGTCCGCGCTTTGGGTTGTCGGCGCATCCAATCCAATTCCTTTTTAAAAAGGATTTTGTTCTTGTGCTGTTCCACCGCTTCACGCTCTTGTCGGGCTTCCTTTTCTCTCAAGTAATAATAATAGTTGCCTTTGTACCCATAGAGTTGGTTATTGTCCAACTCCAAAATTTCGTTGCACACCCGCTCCAAGAAGTAACGGTCGTGTGTAACCATAAAAAGTGTAAGGTTTTCCTTGGCGAAGTAGGCCTCTAGCCACTCTATCATTTCGAGGTCGAGATGGTTTGTGGGCTCATCCAACACCAATAAATCCGGTTTTTGAAGCAAGGCATTGGCTAAGGCCAGTCGCTTTCGTTGTCCTCCCGAAAGGGAACCTACTTTTTGTTCCAAGTCAGTCAATTGCAACTTAAAAAGGATTTGTTTGTATTGCGTTTCAAAATCCCAAGCTTGGTTTCGTTCCATAGCCTCGAAAGCCTTTTGATAACCCTCTTGGTTTTCTGGGTTTTCTAAGGCTTTATTGTACGCGGATATGACTTTTAAGATGTCGTTGTCAGCTCCTAAAACGGCCTGTTCAATACTGAGTTGGGAAGCAAAAGTTGGGTCTTGCTCTAAAAAAGCGATTTTTATTCCATTGCGTTGGGTGACCTGACCTGTTTCGGTGGCATCTTTTCCAGTGATAATATTGAGTAAACAGGTTTTACCACTGCCGTTCTTGGCCACCAATGCGATTTTTTGTCCTTGGTTTATACCGAAGGACAAACCTGAAAAGAGTACGACCTCTCCAAACGATTTTGATATGTTCTCAACCGTCAAAAGGTTCATGAAAGCTTAATATTTTAGTTTGATGCAACGCAATAAGTACCAGTAACGTGTGGCAAGGATGGCGAACAATAGACTGTTGATGGGAGAGAAGATTTGAATTTGGAAAATCCAGAACAAGATGGTCAACGCCAGCAGCCCTAAAACGACGTAAAGATATTTAGGCATCCATTCGGGAAGCCGTGCATGCCATAGCAATACAAAAGCAACACCCAAATTCAAAGGGAAAGCCCAAAGCACGTTAAAGTTGTTCACGGTGTAGACATGGTCTGTTCCCATCCACAAAAAACATAGAAACAAGCCAACTAATCCTGTGATGAAAAAGATGGAAAAGTCAAGCCACTTGCTTCGGGTTTTATGCTTGTTGTCTAGGTAGGTGATGATGGCCGTGAAAAAAAAGAGCAGTGCGAACCAAAAAAGAGGGGAAGCTGGGAAAAATCCATTTCGACTGTGCTCCCCATAATCCAAAACGGTACGCTCCCGTTCCAAAAAGGGTCTGTTATCCAAAGTGGTATTTCGCAATTGTCGCATGGCGAAATAAGGGGCAAACATATGCTGTCTCACTGTTGCTTCCCTATCGGTAGTAGAACCAAAGGCCAAATCAATACCAAAAGAAGACCAGGAATTGATATCCAAATGTTTACGCACCAACTGTCGAAACGTAAACTTCTTTTTCAAATGCGACCCATTGAATTGAAGTCTATCCCCAAATTGCTCTTTTAAAACATCTCCGGTTATGGTAGAGCAATTGTCATATAAGGGGTCGTAAAGATATTCCCTGTTTTCAGGAAGATAGTTGTTCTCGAAAAAGGCCAACAATTGATTTTTTTCGTCCAAGGTCAAGTCAAAAACCTGCTCTTTCACCCATCGCTTTTCCATTTCATATTCAAACAAAAAGCGCTCAAAAGTTCTGCGTGTCAAGGAATACACCATTTTTCCTTTGACGAAATTCAAGTAAAAATTGGGTTGATTGAAATTGAAAGTACCGTAGTTGTATACCACATCCAAACCAATGGAATTATCCTGAACCCGGAAGGCGCTGTGACCAAAGGCATAATACAATTCATCACCAGCGGCGCAGGTCAACAAGCTGATTTTTGAATTTTCAGAGAGTTTTGGAATTTGTGCATGCAACAATTGAACACCGAAAATAAAAACGGCTAAAATGCTGATTAAAAATCTCATGTCTTGGTTTAGCTAGGCAAATATCACAATTAATAGCACACAGCAAACGATTTGGCAAAGCGAGTTTGATTTTTAAGTTATTTTTACGAAAACCAGCGCATGAAACGACATATTCCCAACGCACTTACGCTTTTAAATCTTTTTTGTGGATGTGTTGCCTTGTTTTTTGTTTTTCAAAATCGAATTGAAATTGGGGCTGTTTTTGTGTTCATCGGAATTGGCTTTGATTTTTTGGATGGTTTTGCTGCGCGCATCTTAAAGGTGCAAAGTGATTTGGGACTTCAATTGGATTCTTTGGCGGATATGGTTACAAGCGGAGTGGTGCCCGGAGCTGTTATGTTTCAACTACTGCGCATGTCAAAATTGGGCGGATGGAACGAAGGTGTTTCGGAAGGTTTTTTGGGATGGTCTCAAGGTTCGCTCGAGCTTTTCCCCTTTTTGGGCTTTTTAATCACCCTGGGCTCAGCCTATCGTTTGGCCAATTTCAATATCGACTCAAACCAGACTACTTCTTTTGTGGGACTGCCCACGCCTGCAAATACATTAATGATTCTTTCGTTACCACTGATTTTGCTGTTTCAGAATAATGCCTTTTTGGCGGAACTGATTTTGAATCCTTATTTTTTGATTGCGGTCACTTTGCTCAGTACATTTTTATTGAATGCTAGGGTCCGCCTTTTTGCACTGAAGTTCAAGCATTGGGGGTTCAAAGGGAATGAGATACGCTACCTATTTTTGGTACTCTGCTTGGTTTTGCTGATTACCTTGAAGTTTTTGGCAATTCCCGTTTTGATTGTATGCTACGTCATAATGTCGTTGCTGGGAAATGGTCCAGACGCTTAGAATTCGAGTTTCTTCTTTCTGAGCTCGAAGTTTTGCCCCAGATATACTTTTCGAACCATCTCATCTTTGGCTAGGTCTTCTGGAATTCCTGCTTTAAGAATTCCTCCCTCAAACATAAGATAAGAGCGCTCTGTAATGGCGAGGGTTTCCTGTACGTTATGGTCCGTAATCAAAATACCGATATTCTTGTTCTTCAATTGCGCTACAATACGTTGAATGTCTTCAACGGCAACCGGGTCTACCCCCGCGAAGGGTTCATCCAGCAATATGAATTTAGGGTCGGTAGCCAAAGCACGTGCAATTTCAGTACGGCGTCTTTCACCACCAGAAAGCAAATCCCCTCGGTTCTTACGAATATGGCCCAAACCAAATTCATCGATGAGCGATTCCATTTTCATGTGCTGCTCTTTTTTGCTCAACTTGGTTAGCTGTAATACACTAAGAATGTTCTTTTCAATGCTGAGCTTTCGAAAGACGGAAGCTTCTTGAGCGAGGTAGCCAATCCCATTCTGGGCACGCTTGTACATGGGAAAATCGGTGATTTCCATATTATCCAAGAAAATCTTCCCGCCGTTGGGTTTTATTAGCCCCACAATCATATAAAAGGAGGTGGTTTTTCCAGCACCGTTTGGCCCAAGCAGCCCTACAATTTCGCCTTGGTTTACCTCAAGGCTAATGCCTTTCACGACTTTTCGACCGCGATAAGCTTTCATGATATTTTCCGCTCTCAACTTCATTCTCATCCTATTCTGCTTTTGATGTTGGGTTTTCTTCCAGACATTCCCAATATTCGTAGGCTCTTCTCAAATGGGGAATTACGATAGTTCCGCCAATTAAGGTGGCAATACTCATGGTTTCCATGACTTCGGCCTTGGAGGCTCCAGCTTTTTGAACACTTTCCAAGTGGTATTTGACACAATCATCGCATCGCAACACTGCCGAAGCCACCAGTCCCAAAAGTTCTTTGGTTTTGACATCCAAAGCCCCTTCCATGAAGGCGTTGGTATCCAAATTGAAAATACGCTTTATGAGCTTGTTATTGTCTTCCAATAACTTTTCGTTCATTTTAGCACGGTAGGCGTTGAATTCTTCTACTGGATTGGACATGCTCAACTAGCTTTTTTCGATTCTTGTTTTACGACCATTTTCGAAATGAAAATACTGATTTGATATAAAATCAATACGGGAATGGCTACAACAATTTGACTTGTTATGTCGGGTGGAGTTATGATTGCCGAAAGAATTAAAACCACTACAAGGGCAATCTTTCTATATTTTTTCAAAATTTCCGGAGTCACTAAACCTACTTTGGTTAAAAAGTATATCAAAATAGGTAACTCGAACATGATACCACAGGCGATGACAGAGGCCCGGACCGTAGCGATAAAAGAGCTAATATCAATTTCATTCAATACCTCTTTGCTCACTTGATAAGTCCCCAGGAAATTAATGGACAAAGGCGCGACCACATAATACCCAAACAATACGCCAATGAAAAATAGGGATGAGGCTACGATGATAAATCCTCTCGAATACTTTCGTTCTTTTTCATACAGCCCTGGACTGATGAAACGCCAGGCTTCCCAAAGTACATAGGGGAAAGCGATAATGAAACCTGCCCAAATGGAGGTCCATATATGTGCCGAGAACTGACCGGCCATAGTCCGGTTCTGAATTGTAAAGGGAAGGGAATCCGCACAAAATTCGGAGTCGATACCAAAGAAAGTGGCGATTTGGCAAAAGAATTGATAGGTTGGAAAATCCATTTTCTTAGGACCAAAAATGATGGTGTCAAAAATGAATCCTCGCATTACGAACGCCACGCAGGCCACAATCACGATAGCCACTGTCGAACGAATAAGGTGCCATCGTAACTCTTCCAAATGGTCCAAAAAGGACATTTCATTGTGGTCTTTAACCGCGTCTTCCATTATAAGATTCCTTCGTTAATAAGGTTGTGCAAATGTACTACGCCTACATAAGTGTCACCATCCATGACCAAAAGTTGGGAAATGCCTTTGTCTTGCATTTGTTCCAATGCCTTCACGGCCAATGCGTCTGAACTAATGGTTTTCGGGTTTTGTGTCATGATGTCTTTTGCGGTCAGACTTCGAATATCTTCATATTTGTTTAGCATGCGCCGAATATCTCCATCAGTAACGACTCCAACTACTTTTTCCGTATCCAAAACCGCGGTAACGCCTAACATTTTTTCTGAAATTTCCACAATAACCTGTTTCACATCCGAATCTACCTGTACGTGTGGTTTTTGATTCAACGCGACAATATCGGCAACCCGCAGGTATAGCTTTTTGCCCAAAGCGCCTCCGGGATGGAATTTTGCAAAATCATCCGCGCTAAAATCGCGTAATTCCAACAAACAAATCGCCAAAGCATCGCCCATGGCCAACTGAGCTGAAGTACTCGTGGTAGGTGCCAGATTGTTTGGACACGCTTCCTTTTCGACAAATGTATTGAGCACAAAATCAGACTGTTTGGCCAAAATGGAATCCATATTCCCAGTTATACCAATAAGCTTGTTTTTGCCGGACTTTATGAGGGGAATCAAAGCTTTTATTTCAGCTGTATTTCCACTTTTGGAAAGGCAAATGACCACATCATTTTTTTGAATGGTTCCCAAGTCTCCGTGGATGGCATCCGCAGCGTGCATAAAAATGGCTGGAGTACCTGTGGAGTTGAAAGTCGCCACCATTTTCGAGGCGATAATAGCGCTTTTTCCTACCCCAGAAATAACCACTCTTCCCTGAGCATTATAAATGTACTGTACTGCCTCGGCAAAGGAATCGTCCAGAGCGTTTATGAGGTTTGCAATGGCCTTGCTTTCAGTTTCTAAGGTTCTTTTGGCAGTGGCCAAAATGGAGTTCTTGTTGTGCAAGAGAATAAACAGATTATCAAGTTGTATTCCTGAAAGAATATCTTATATTTAGAATACAAAACTAAACAAACTATCTTTTACCAAACTATTTCGGAAGGTCAGAATGCTTTCACTTTTTAACTGTGATTTTCGAGGTTCATCGGAATTGTGGTTACTGTGATTGTATTGCGGTTTAACTTGGAATACTGAAATGGGGCATATGCATACCGATTTACAAACTGCGTTAAAAAAATACTTTGGTTTTTCGCAATTTAAAGGACTTCAAGAAGGCGTAATCCAAAACGTGCTTGCGGGAAAGGATACTTTCGTAATCATGCCTACGGGTGGTGGTAAATCGTTGTGTTACCAGTTGCCAGCACTTATGAAAGAAGGAACTGCTATCGTGGTTTCACCTCTTATTGCTTTAATGAAGAATCAAGTTGACGCCATTCGGGGCGTTTCCGAAGAACATGGCATTGCCCATGTACTGAATTCTTCATTGACCAAAGCCGAAGTACGCAAGGTGAAGGAGGATATTACTTCTGGCGTTACAAAATTGCTTTACGTCGCACCCGAGTCTTTGACCAAAGACGAGAATGTGGAGTTCTTGAGTTCGGTAACCCTGTCTTTTGTTGCGGTTGACGAGGCGCACTGCATCTCGGAGTGGGGACATGACTTTCGTCCGGAATACCGCAATTTGAAAAGTATTATTGCCCGAATTGGAGATGATATTCCGATTATAGGATTGACGGCCACGGCTACACCAAAGGTTCAGGAAGATATCATCAAAAACTTGGGTATGGTAGGGGCAGAAGTCTTCAAGGCTTCCTTCAACAGACCCAATTTATTCTACGAAGTACGTCCCAAAACCCAAAATGTGGATGCGGATATCATCCGTTTTATCAAACAGAATGAAGGGAAATCCGGCATCGTGTATTGCTTAAGCCGAAAGAAGGTAGAAGAGCTTGCACAAATGTTACAGGTCAATGGTATCAGTGCGGTACCCTACCATGCTGGTTTTGATGCGAAGACGCGTTCAAAGTATCAAGACATGTTCTTGATGGAAGAAGTTGACGTCGTGGTAGCTACCATCGCTTTTGGGATGGGGATTGACAAACCAGACGTGCGCTTCGTTATCCATCACGATATTCCCAAAAGTATCGAAAGCTACTACCAAGAAACGGGTAGGGCTGGAAGAGATGGCGGAGAGGGGCATTGTTTGGCCTTCTATGCCTATAAAGACGTTGAAAAACTCGAAAAATTCATGTCAGGCAAGCCTGTGGCAGAACAGGAAATTGGGAATGCTTTGTTACAGGAAATCGTAGCTTATGCCGAAACCTCAATGTCACGTCGCAAGTTTATCTTGCATTACTTTGGCGAACCTTTTGATGAGGTAGATGGAGATGGTGCGGATATGGATGACAATGCCCGAAATCCAAAACCCAAAGAAGAGGCTGGCGACGCAGTGGTCAAATTGCTCAAGGTGGTTCAAGGCACTAACGAAAAATTCAAGTCCAAGGAAATCGTGAAGATTTTAGTTGGAAAGACCAATGCCATGATTACCAGTCACAAAACAGATGAAAAAGACTTTTTTGGTCTAGGCTCTGAACATGATGAAGCCTTTTGGATGGCGCTTACACGACAAGTCTTGGTGGCCGGAATGTTGAAGAAAGAAATAGAACGCTACGGGATTTTGCATTTGACCGATGCTGGAAGGGAATTTTTGACTTCGCCAAGTTCTTTCGAAATGACAAAAGACCATGTGTATCGAGAGACACAAGATGACTCTATTATTACAGCTGGGAAATCTAGCGGTGCGGCTGCAGACGATACTTTGTTGAAACTATTAAAAGACCTTAGAAAGAAGGAAGCCCATAAGTTGGAAGTACCTCCTTTCGTAGTATTTCAAGACCCCTCCATTCAGGATATGGCGTTGAAGTATCCCATCAACATGCAAGAGCTTTTGAATATCCATGGGGTAGGGGAAGGTAAGGCCAAGAAGTTTGGAAAGCCCTTTGTGGAGCTGATTTCCAGCTATGTGGAAGAACACGATATTGTTCGCCCTGACGATTTGGTTGTAAAGAGTACGGGTGCTAACTCCGCATTGAAATTATATATCATCCAGAATATTGACCGCAAATTGCCATTGGACGATATCGCGTCTGCCAAGGGTCTTGAGTTGGAAGCGCTCATCAAAGAGATGGAGCAAATTGTTTTTAGCGGAACAAAACTCGACTTAGGTTATTGGATTGATGAAATATTGGATGAAGACCAACAAGAAGAAATCCATGATTACTTTTTGGAGGCAGATAGCGATTCCATTTCAGCAGCGGTTGAAGAATTTGAAGGGGACTACGAAGATGAAGAACTTCGCTTGTACCGTTTAAAATTCATCAGCGAAGTCGCTAATTAAAGTCTTCCCAGCTTGCTTCGTTGCTTAATACAGCGATGATAAATCCAAAATAAAGTATCGTCAATATCAAGTAAATCGCGGCAATTCCCAAACCGATATAGGACAAAATCCGCCCTGTTTTGACATTGCTGTAATCTGTGAATTCTTGTGGACTTTGAAGATAAAGTTTGTCAGCAGTTTTAGCTTGAACCAAACCAATAATCGCAAAAATACCACCGAAAGGCCCACAGCAAAACAGCGTGCCAACGATGGACAAAATGCCCATAGTTAGCACGGTGGTTGCTCCAGGTAAGGTTTTTAGTTCAGACATCTTATTGCTCTACGCCATAAAGCTCCATGGCCTCGTTGACTTTTTCCATGTATCCTTCGATACCTCCAAGTTGATAGATTTGGAAAATAGTCCAGAGTAATGTACAAACCCCTAATACAAAGCCAATAATTGCAATGATTTTTGCGGTTTTAAGCTGACTGAAATTATCATAATCTTCAGGGCTTTCCATGTAGCGCTTTTCATCTTTGCGCAACAAAAACCAGGCGATTCCTGACATCAAAACGCCCCCAAGACCTGAACTAAAACAGCAACATATAAAAGAAATGATGCCCAACACAAGTCCAGTGGTGACGTTAGGTAGTTTTTGCTTCTCCATAAATTAGGTTTTAAAAATAAGTTTTGTGATATAGTTGATTAAAATGGCGCCTACGGTGATACTGCTTAATAGAATCACAATGGTGTTTGCGCGTTTTATACGCACAAAGTGATTCAGTATCATGAAGGAAAAAAGTAAAATCATAGGGTAGAGGCCTGGATACATTTCAAAGGCACCCCAAAAATCTCCCTTAAGTAATAACAAAACCGAACGCTGTAGTCCGCAGCCGGGACAATCGACTCCAAAAACTGCTTTGTGCATGCAAGGAAGCATGTGGTCTTCTAGATGCATAATTTGGTTAGATTCTCTAGTTATTACAGCAGGTAAATTACTATTATTTTTGTACAAAGTGTTAAATTCTTAAGAAAACATTGCGTTTCAATGGACAAGTTTCAAATTGGGGATGCGGTTGAAGTTCTTGACGACCAAGCCAATGGAAAAGTGACCCAAATCAAGGGAGATGTCATCACTGTGGTTTTGGAGGATGGTTTTTCGTTGGAATACTTCGCTTCGGAATTGATTAAGACCGGAAACGCCATTGAAGTGAGTAATATTGCCGCAGCGCAAGCCAAGGCCCATAAAGAGATTCCCAAAAAACGACGTCAATCTACTCCCAAACCTAAGGAGCGGAACGCCCCCAAAATGGAAGTGGACCTTCATATTGAGAAGTTGGTGAAACAAACCAAAGATTTAGGACATTTTGAGATGTTAAACATCCAGTTGGATACCGCGAAAAGGCAATTGGAGTTCGCTATGCAGAAGGGTATTCAAAAAGTAGTCTTCATCCATGGTGTAGGTGAAGGGGTTTTGAAAGAGGAACTACATTTTCTTTTCAGGAAATACGAACGCGTCCGTTTTTATGAAGCAGAATACCGGAAGTACGGTTTGGGTGCTACCGAAGTGTACATCAACCAAGGTTGAATTAATTTGAAGTCGTAGTTACCGCACCAAAGACATAACTGTCCACACCTCCAGCGCTAGCCGCATTTAAATCTTCAAAAACCAAATCGATTAGGGTCAAAGTATGGGTATACGTTATGGTACCATTTGAATCAGGTTCCGAAGCAACAGTATCCACTTGAAGTGTCCCCGCATTAGCCAAGAACTTGTTCGCCAATGCTGTATCAGCATAGCCAGCGCAAGCCGCTTCGGTAGTAGTGGCCGCCAGTGCGATACCATTTTCGAAACCTGCAGTTTCACCTATGGCAACTTGACGTGGCGTTTCACCCGTAACCTCGTTGACCAAAATGCTTGCTGGAAAATTCAGGGCAAGGTATTCGTCGTTCAAGGTTCGAATCACAACCAAATTGGAGGCTGCGGTATCGCAAAACTCACCGTTCACATCAGAGAAATTAGCAAAGGTTTGCCCTAAGCTACTCGTCAAGGAAGAGGTATAATCTCCGTAATCCACGCCTGTCTGGTCGATTAGACTCTCTCCAGCAGCGTTCACCATGGTTAACTCGGGAATGGTAATGGCGTGATTATATGTTTTTGTTTGTCTATTTACGGTATCCAGGGTAGTAACAATTTGAACCAAACCATCCGTAGCAACAATTTCTTCTATGACAGTTGGGTCGGCCGGTGGAATGGTACTGCAAAAATAGTCTTGGGCAACATCCCCAGTGAACAATCTATAAGTCAATTCCGAACTAGTGCCTATGGTACTGCTGATGGTTGTGGTAGAAGGTTCATTTTCCAAAAGCCCACTTTGTAAATCCAGAATAAGCACTTCGTCCCCGTTGATTTTAAAGAAAAGTGTGGTTTCCGTTGCATCTTGCCCCTCATTACAAAATTGAATCGTTCCATCGTCAAAATCCAATGCTTCAATCTGTAAATCTCCATCACTGCAAGCGGTCATTAGGATAAGACCCAATACTAAAAAGAATGTATGCTTCATGGCTTCAAATTTAATTGAATTCCATTCAACTCCGAAGATGAAGTAGTCTTCTTTGGGAATAAAATAACGCAAATAGCTGTATTTTTGAGCGCTCTAAAATCCGCTTTAAGATGCAAAATGTATACTTGGACAATGCGGCCACCACGCAAGTGCGACCTTCGGTAATCACCAAAATGCAGGAGGCGTTGGCAATGACGTATGGTAACCCTTCTTCTACCCATAGTTATGGAAGAAAGGCAAAAACCATGGTGGAGCAGGCACGTAAGACGATTGCCAAACGGTTGAATGCATCACCGTCTGAAATCATCTTTACCTCAGGTGGAACCGAAGCGGATAACATGGTGTTGCGATGCGCTGTACGAGATGCCAAAGTCAAGACTTTGATTACCTCAAAAATTGAACATCATGCGGTATTACACACTGCCGAGGCTTTGGCCGAAGAGTATGGTATTGCCTTACATTTTGTGGATTTGGATAAACATGGGAATCCAGATTTAAAGCATTTGGAAACACTCCTACAGGCTGATGATTCCAAAAAGCTGTTGAGTTTAATGCATATCAACAATGAGATTGGCAATGTGTTGGATATCGCTACGGTTGCAGCATTGTGCAAGCAATATGATGCCTTGTTTCATTCCGATACGGTACAATCCATCGGACATTTTCCAATGGATGTTTCGCAAATTCCAATAGATTTTTTTGCTGCTGCTGCGCATAAATTTCATGGGCCAAAGGGAGTGGGGTTCGCTTTTATTCGGAAAAATACAGGAATCAAACCCCTGATTATTGGGGGTTCACAAGAGCGCGGCTATCGGGCAGGGACGGAACCTTTCCATAATATCGTTGGGTTGGAAGAAGCCTTCGAAGCGGCCTATGAAAACTTATCCGAAGAACAGCAACATGTTCTCGAGCTAAAAGAATACTTCATTGCCGAACTTAAAAAAGCAATTCCTGGGGTTGCCTTTAATGGCTGGTCTGGAGATGTGGAAAATAGCACCTATACTTTGGTTAATGTGCGTATTCCCGTAGATGCGCAAAAAGGGTTGATGTTACTTTTTCATTTGGATATGAAGGGTATTGCCTGCTCTAAAGGGAGCGCTTGTCAATCGGGAAGTGCCATGGTGTCACATGTGCTTAATGAACTCTTGGATGAAACCGAAATGGCCAAACCTTCGTTGCGTTTTTCATTTTCAATGTTCAATACCAAAGAAGAACTGGATTACACTATTGGCGTGTTGAAGGAATTCGTGAATAGCTAATTCTTTTTCTTGCGTTTCCGTTCCTTATCGTATGGAAACTTACGAGAAGCGAGTTTCATCATTTTCTCGATAAGCTCAACGGTATTTTTACCGGTTTTTTTGGTGATGGCTTTTTCATATTTCCATAATAGTTTTCCCGTTTCACCATCGCTTACCTTTACACCAATCCTACCGTAATTGGCGTCGCCGCTAAAATAATCCAAGAAGTTAAAGTCTGTGGGTACGCCTTTGGAAAGTAAAATATTGAGACTCAAGGTTCCGCTGATGATGCCATCTACCTGCAAAATTTGGCATAGTTGTTTGGTGGTGTAGATATCCAGATTGCTGTATTCAATACCGTTTTGCATTAGAATGGCATTGGTATCCTCAATATTTTGGAAATCAACGATAAAACGCTTTCGTTTTTTTCGTTTGGAAAAGTAGGTTTCTAAGGCGTTCTGAACGGCAAAACCTTCTTTTTTGGCCAGGTTCGCCCGTTCACTGGCCCCAATATCTTGTTCCAAATCCAAACTAGTAATGAAGGGAACGATAGCGAGCACCTTATGGTCTTTGCTCAGTTCATCGAACTTTCTATTCTCGTAAATATTCTTTTGTCCCCATAAAAACCCTGTTATGCAAAAGGCCCAAAGCAAAAGGATTTTTCGCCCCATGATATCATCTACTTTAAAAGCGCATCTGAACTCTTAGATTCAGTGCGCGACTCGTCAAAAAATTTGGAACAGCGAATTGTTGTTGGGTATCTACATCTCGAACCCAGGTATTGGTGATGGAATTTTGATTATCGAACATATTAAAAAGCTCTAATCCAGCGCTCAATTCCTTAAAAGGATGTAACCAATGCCCTTTGGGAAAACGTTTGTTCCGTTCGGCAAAAATATAGGAAATTCCAATATCTGAACGCCTGTAGTCTGGTAATCTATTCTGAAAATCATAGGGGTCCGCGTTATTTGGCGAACCTCCAGGAACCCCTGTATTGTAAACAAGGTTGACGTATAATTTCAATTCTGGGATACTGGGCATATAGTCTTGAAACAACATGGCAAACTTGAAGCGCTGGTCTGTGGGTCTTGAAATGTACCCTCGACCGTCTATATTTTCCTCAGTTTTAAGATAGCCTAAGCTGACCCAGGATTCTGTACCGGGGACGAAAGCTCCTGAAAGTCTCAAATCAATTCCCGCGGTATACGCTTTGGCATTGTTTTCAGCTTGATAGCGTATGCGAACATCTTCAATGGTAAAGGGATTCACATTTCGCAAGTCTTTGTAATAGGTTTCCCCACTCAGCGTAAAAGGCCTATCCCAAAGGGTAAAACTCATTTCACTTCCCAATACATAATGTATCGACCGTTGTGCTCGTACTTCTGGGTTGATTTGACCTTGGAGATTACGAAACTCCCGATAGAAAGGGGGTTGTTGGTATACGCCAATAGCAGAATGAAAAACGATATCTGTTTTCCAATTGGGTTTAAGTACCAATTGTCCTCTCGGACTAAAAATGGTTTGGTTTTCAGGTCCAAATCCTTCTCCATCCACAAGCCAAGTCTGTGCCCGAATTCCTAAAGTATAGTTGAGGTTACTACCCCATATTTCGGTCTGTTTGGTGTATTGCAGGAAACCTGAAAAACGATGCGTATTAACGAAGTTCGTGGCCCTAACGCTTTCAAAGGGCACAATATCTCCAGTAAAGGGTTCTTCGGGTTGGTTGTTGACCATATCAAGATTTGGAGGACGGATAAAGAACCCAGCGGAATCAATAAACTCCGCTTCACGCAATTGGTCCCTGAAATCCTCGAAACTATATTTTAAGCCCCATTCCAGGGTATGTTTCTTCTTTTGGTATTTTCCGCGGTGTACGGCGTTAAAAATTAGTGCGTCCAATTGGTTTCTCGCTCGGGTTTGCTGAGAACCAATCCCACGGGAATTAGCTACCCCACCAAAGTTATCGCTACCCAAATTTGTATCTACTTCTCCTAATGCATAAGAAGCAATCACATCGGAGAACTCTTCTTCTTGTGTATGGTAAATCGAAGCGGTAAAGTCAATTTTAGTATTGTCATTCAGGGTATAATCCGCCTTTATGGCACCGGTTGCACTTTGAAACCTGCTTTCTTCCTGTCCTTGATAGAAAACCAAAAGTGCTCTTGGGTCATTGAGCGTGCCAAAGTTGGTTTGTCGGGTCAACGGCTCGTTTTCATATTGGTTTAGCGAGAAAACACCAAGGAAGTTCATTTTGAATTTCTCTGAAAACCGTCGTGTTACGAATGTTTGCACATCCCAAAAACTGGGATTGAAATTGGTATTGGTTTCCAAGCGATTGACCAATAAGCTATTGTTTCGATAGCGAACACTTGAAATACTGGTCCATTTTCTATTTTCGGATGCCGTTTGAAAGGTAACACCACCCCCCAACAAACTGGCATTGATTTTTAAGGAACGTTCTATAGGGTTGATGTATTCAATGGCAAGAACGGATGAAAGCTTATCGCCGTATTTCGCCTGAAAGCCACCGGCAGAAAAGGAGATGTCATCCACCATATCTGCGTTCACAATGCTTAGGCCTTCTTGTTGTGCTGAACGGACTAGAAACGGACGGTACACCTCGATTCCGTTGATGTACACCAGGTTCTCATCGAAATTTCCGCCACGAACGTTGTATTGCGTACTCAATTCATTGTTAAAAGATACCCCGGGTAAAAGCTTCAGGATGTTTTCGACACCAGCATTAGCTCCCGGAAGTTTTTGCACCACCTCTGCTGAAATCGTTGTAATCCCTTCAATGGTTTTGTCCCCTGTGGGAGAAACTTCGACACCATCAATTTGTACGGCATCAGTCTTCATGTTGGGGTTGAACACAAAAGTCTCGTTGGATTTTAGAATGAGGTCTTGAATCACTGCATCCTTATGTCCGATATGGCTAAAGGTTATGGTAGTTTTTTGGTCCGAAGTAATCGTCAAGAAATAGTACCCGGTATCATCTGCTACCGTTCCATAAGAACCTGCTGAGATGTTGACATCGGGTAACGGATTTTGGTTATTGTCGAGGACAATTCCAGTGACATACGCCTCTTGTGCCAGCGTAAAAGCCGTGCTAAAAAACAGGCATAACGCGATGAGATGTTTAACGGCCCTATTTGCGAAAGAAGGAATGTTCAAAGGTTGCGGAGTTACCTACATTATCTGTAACGACAACTTTAAGGTCGCATTGCGTGGTATTCAATATCTTATCGTCAAAATTGTAGGTTATGGTGCGGGTTTTCGGCTCATATTCCATCAAAATCCATTGACCGTTCAAAGTGCCACGATAGGTACCGATGCCGCTCAAATCATCTGCGATTTCAAGGCTGAGGTAATTGTAATTGCTCAACCATTGCTTTTCCTTGAAGTTACGAGGCTTAATGGTCGGCGCAACAGTATCCTTCGCTAAAGTATATTGACCAAACGCTCGGGTCCGGGCCGTAAAGGTTTGGTCTCTTTTGTAGGTTTTGTAATAAATCGGACTGCCATCTTTTCCAATTCGCGCAATGAACATTTTCTTTCGCTCGGCTAGGGGATACTTCGAAACATCAAAACTCATGGTGTAATTCCGGTGTGCGGCTACGGTATTGTTATGGACTTTGACGGTGTCCAATCCTTCTTCCATATCGATGAAAAAATCCTTGTAAAACACATTAGCCGGAAAGTAGACTTTGGCCGCCCCCAAGTCAAAGTTGTTGGGTTTTTGTGCCAAGATATAATCTTCCGTTTTCTCAGACTTTTTTGGGACCGTAATGGCTTCCTTCTTGCCCTTTACCGGAATTCTTATTTTGATTTCATTGTCTTCAAAATCCGAAACAATAATTTCAACCTCATAAGACAGCCCTTCCTTTACTTCCAACTTGCCATTGTTCTCTAGCGTTTTGAAAATAGAAAGTCTATTGTAGGGTTCTTTGAAACATTTTTGGATGCGTTGGCGAGTCTTTCCAAAGTGAGCATAATCAATCAGGGTGTTGATGTAGCGAGTCTCCGCGAATGAAAAACTTTCAAAATCATATGCTGCGTAAACCGTACCGTTGACGGTCTGTTTTACAGAGAAAACACCATTTTTGTTGGCTGCTAAATCTTGACGGTCAAAACCGTGAAATCCAAAACCTATGGTTCCCAAAGCATTTACCGGGTCGGCAAGAAAGGAACCATCAGACTGCTTGCTAAAGCTTAATTGGATGCGTTTTTCACTTCCGTTAACGGCTGCTTTCTCAGACAACGGATAGGCATAAAGCCCCAACAAGGTGGGATTGGTCGCATCTCTTACTTCATAACCGTAAAGCAAAGGATTGGTAGGTTTTTCAGAGACACTATTCCTGATTTCAAAATGCAAATGCGGACCGGCAGAGCTTCCGGAGTTTCCGGAATAGGCAATAACCGCGCCTTTTTCCACTTTTAATTCCCCATAGTCGGGAAAGAGTTCTATCTCAAAAGATTCTTTGGCGTATTGCGCCTTTTTAACGTATGCTTCTATTTCAGGACTAAATTTCTTCAAGTGAGCATATACCGAAGTATGTCCAGAAGGATGTGCTACGTAAATGGCTTTGCCATATCCCCAATGTGAAATTTTGATTCGAGTGACGGTGCCTTCTGCAATAGAATACACCGGAAAGCCTTGTCTTAATTGGGTTTTAATATCAATTCCTGCGTGAAAATGATTGGAGCGGAGTTCACCAAACGTTCCTGCCAAAACCAGGGGGATGTCAAGGGGGGATTGAAAGTAATCTTGGGGGTATTTGGTTTGTCCGAGGCATATTGCCGAAAAAAACAGGACGAGCCAAACGCTATATTTTCGCATAAGTTTCGATAGATTCCACTACGAAAGTAACCAATGTTTCCATTTCTGGGAAGGCTTTGAAATAGGAAACCCACATTTCTGTTGCCCCAGCATTAACCCTCAAAAATATTGCGAAGTACAGCAAGGTTGGTTAACTTTGTATGATACGCATTGATGTTTGCATATGAGCGAACTTGTTGAAATTGTTGACTCTCTGGAGAATAAAATCAGCAAACTGTTGCATAAGTTGGAACTTTTACAACAGCAGAATACCAAGCTCCGAGAAGAATTGGAAAACAACCGATCTAACGGTGAACAACTGAAGCAATTGGCTCAAGAATGGGAAGAGAAATACAATTCCCTGAAAATGGCAAACTCAATGTTGGGTAGTAATTCAAACAAAACAGAAGCTAAGCTGAAAATCAATGCCCTCATTCGAGAGATTGATGTGTGCATTGCAAAACTAGCAGATTAGCCGAATACAATATGGAGGAAAAACTCAAAATCAAGCTTTCGATAGCCGATAGGGTTTATCCTTTGACCATAGACCCTCGACAAGAAGAGGGTTTACGGAAAGCCGCCAAGAACATTGAGCTATTGGCCAAAAAGTTTGAGCAAAACTATGCGGTAAGGGACAAACAGGACGTTTTGGCCATGTGTGCCCTGCAATTCGCATCGAAAATCGAACAAGGCGGAATCGACCGTTCTGAAAACACTCAAGCCGCTTTTGAACGGCTGAGAGCGTTGGACGAGTTGGTTCACTCAAAGCTTGGGGAATAAGTTCTTTTAAATAGATTATTACTGCCCACATTAGTAATATTTTTTGACAAACTCAACGTTATTATAATTAAAAAGGGTGAGTTTAAGTTGTGAAAGCGGGCCCTACTCGTATAGGGATTTTTGAGCAGCTTGTTAGCCCTAAACCTGTTATTAGGAGTTTGTACAAAACTTCGCTAATGTGGGCTTTTTTTATAACCAAACACTAGAATAGAAATGGACAACAATGTGCTTATTGGCATTGCAGTAATATCGGGAATAGTCATTGGTTTTGTAATCGCCAAAATTCTTGAAAAAGGAAAAGCGGGCAAAACCATCAACAACGCGCAAAAAGAAGCGAACAACATCATTCGCGAAGCAAAGAAGGAAGGGGAAGGTATTAAAAAAGACAAGATTTTTCAAGCAAAGGAAAAATTTTTGGAACTAAAGGCAGAGCATGAAAAAGTTATCATCAATAAGGATAAAAAAATAGCTGAGGCCGAAAAAAGAACACGAGATAAAGAATCACAAATCAGCAGTGAGCTGGCCAAGAACAAAAAGTTTAATGAGCAGCTCAATCAAAAAATAGAAGAGCTCAATCACAAGAGCGAAATACTTGACAAAAAACAAAGCGAGGCTGAAAAACTACATAAAAGCCAAGTGCAACAGCTGGAGGTAATCTCCGGATTGTCTGCCGAAGACGCCAAAGCGCAGCTGCTGGAATCCCTTAAAGAAACCGCAAAGACCGACGCTATGGCCTTTTTGCAAACCACGTTGGAGGAAACCAAACTTACCGCGCAGCAAGAAGCCCGGAAAATCATAATCAATACCATTCAACGCATTGGTACGGAAGAAGCTATTGAGAATTGCGTTTCGGTATTCAATTTGGAGTCAGATGACGTCAAAGGGCGTATCATCGGCCGAGAAGGACGAAACATTCGGGCCTTGGAATCTGCTACCGGTGTGGAAATCATTGTGGACGACACTCCCGAAGCGATTATTCTTTCCTGTTTTGATTCTGTGCGCCGAGAGGTAGCGCGCTTATCGTTGCACCGCTTGGTAACGGATGGTCGTATTCACCCGGCTCGCATTGAAGAGGTGGTGAAAAAGACCGAGAAACAAATCAACGAAGAGATTATTGAGATTGGAAAACGTACCGTAATCGATTTGGGCATTCATGGATTGCATCCTGAGTTGATTAAAGCAGTAGGGCGAATGAAGTATCGTTCTTCGTATGGGCAAAACTTATTGCAGCACTCTCGTGAAGTAGCAAAACTTTGCGGAGTAATGGCAGCCGAATTGGGCATCAATCCAAAATTGGCCAAAAGAGCAGGTTTGCTCCATGATATTGGTAAAGTACCCAACTCCGAAGCGGATGTGGAAACCCCACACGCGATTTTGGGAATGCAATGGGCTAAAAAATTCGGTGAGAAGAAAGAAGTGTGCAACGCCATAGGGGCGCACCACGATGAAATTGAAATGACCACCTTGATTTCTCCCGTAGTCCAAGTTTGTGATGCGATTAGTGGTGCCAGACCTGGTGCGAGACGTCAAGTATTGGATTCATACATCCAGCGTCTCAAAGACATGGAAGATATCGCCATCGGATTCAATGGCGTTCAAAAAGCATACGCCATCCAGGCAGGTCGTGAACTTCGTGTTATTGTGGAAAGCGAAAAAGTAAGCGATGACAAAGCCGCTGAACTATCCTTTGAGATTTCCCAGAAAATCCAAACGGATATGACCTACCCCGGTCAAGTACGGGTAACGGTGATTCGGGAAACCCGTTCCGTGAACGTGGCTAAGTAATTGGAGGAATTCATTGTTATAGAATAAAAAAGAGCGTGAAAAACGCTCTTTTTTACTTTTAGATATAATTATTCTTATTCTTCCTCGGCGCTATTTGGCTCCTCAACAATACCCTTCGCCCGATTGTTTTGAAGAATGTTTAGTTTTTTCAACTTGGCTTGCCAAGTCTCTAAAGTGGCTTTATGCTTGTCAATTTTGCTCACCACCTCTTTCACTAAAGGATTATCGCCAGATGCATTGGAAAAGAACTGAAGGTTGTTTTCAAGCTGTCGAATCTCAGACTGGGCTTCAGAAATCTTACGTCTGATAAAAACCCGTTCATTTCGGATAGCCTGGTCATCATCTCCTTTGGCCAATTGCTGCATTTTGTCTCCATACTTAATCAACTCGGATTGCTGATGGTCCACACCTAACTTGCGAAACAGCGCATCAATGATTTTATGGAACTTTCCATTGATATGTTTTTTGTTGTGAGGGATTCTGCCATACCCTTTCCATTCCTTGATAAAGGTTTTTACAACTTCTAGGTCTTTATTCTTATCTCCGCTTAGCTGGAATCCTTTTAAGCGCTCCAAGCAAGCGTTTTTCAAATCAAGGTTTTTGAACTCCTCTTTCTGGGATTGATTTCGTTCTGCATGCAATCGGTCGAAGTAGTGGTTGCAGGCTTGTTTGAATTCAGCCCAAATCTTATCAGAATACTTTCTCGGAACGTGCCCTATTTTTTTCCAATCACTTTGGATTTTCTTCATTTGGGGGGTTACACTTTCCCAATCATCACTATCCTTGAGAGAAATAGCCAATTGCAGCAGTTCCCGTTTTTTCTCCAAATTGACGTGCTGTTCTTTTTTCTGGTTTTTGTAGAAAGCGTTTTTCCCACGATTGAACTTGCGAACCGTTTCCTTAAAACTAGCCCAAGTTTCTTCATTGTTCTTTTGCGGTACTTTCCCTGCCTTAAAAAAGCTTTCACGTAAAGCTTCAATCTGCTTGATTTGTTCTTGAAGACCCTTATGGTTGGTTTTTACATTATCGGCGATTTCCGAAATGGAATTGATGATTCCCAGTTTGACTACCAAGTTCTCTTCGTAAACCTTTTCCAACTCCTTAAAGTGCTCCTGTCTCCGTTCGTGAAGTGCTTTTGTGGCATTGCTGAAACGTTCCCAGATTTGCTCTCGCTCGTCTTTGGCGACAGGGCCGATATCTTCTTTCCAGATTTTGTGAAGGGTCTGTAACTCGCGGAAGGCTTTGCCCAAATCACTTTCATTGGCTAGCGCTTCAGCCTTTTCCGCCAGCTTCAATTTTTCTTCAAGATTGTGCTTGAAATCCAAGTCACGCAGCTCGCGGTTAAGATGTAGGAAATCATAAAAAATTTCCATATGATGGTGGTACGTCCGCCACACATCATTGTATTGGTTTCGCGGCACGGCTCCTGCTACTTTCCAGCGCGCTTGAATATCCTTGAAGTTTTTATATGTGGTATTGATGTCTTCCTCTACATTGACCAAGCCCTTCAATTCTTCAATAATATCCAATCGCTTTTGCAGATTGACTTTCAGGTTTTGCTCAAGTTGCTTGTAATAGGAATCTCGTTTTTCACGATACTCGGCAAATACCTCATTGAATTGTCGCTTGGCCACTGAGCTATATCGAAAATCGATTTCGTTTCCGCCGTTGGCTACGAAATCCTCTTTCTTTTGCTCTAAAAATTCTTGAAACTTTTGGTCGAATTCGTGTTTGATGGAAGCGACATGCCGATTGATGGCTTGAATCTTTTCATTTTTGACCAAACGCTGCAATTCCCCTACGAGATTTTCGAGAGGCATGGCATGGTAATCCAAAAAGGGTATGTGGTGCCGTTCCTTGTTTTCCTCATCTTCGGCATCTTCGGCGTTGGACTGTTCAATTTCATCCAAAACCTCATCCGATTCTTCGGGAGGAGCATCCGCGCTGGTATCCTCAGTTGGCGGAGCTTCTGGTGTTATGGGGTCTGATGTGTTTTCGGGAGAGTCTGGTTCAGAAATGGGGCTTTCCTCCGCGGACGATTGTTTACTCTCCGAAAGTTGCGGTACATCAGCTTCAGTTTCCTGAAGTTTTCGTTCATTTTCCTGCATCAGTAGTGTTTTTCCTTTGGAGTAACGATAATTATAGCCAAGTTAACAACTTAATCATCTAATAACAAAAGTACCCATACATCTTTTGTTTAAGTTTTAAATTGTATGGATGGCACTAAAATCTGTACTTCTGGAAAGTGCCTTTAGGAATTCCAGATTTCCCAGGCCTTTTCGGCTTGTAACTCCAACATTTTCAAGCCATTAAGAATTTTGGCTCCACGAAGCGCTCCTTCCGTTAAAAATGCTGTTTTTTCAGGATTGTACACGAGATCAAACAAAATGTGCTTTTCTGTGATATTTTCGTACGATAACTGGGGTTTTTCTGCAATGTTCGGAAAGGTGCCCAAAGGCGTACAATTGACCACTACAGTATGTGTTTCCAATACGTTTTGGTCAAGGTCTTCATAGGTATAATCTGCCTTGGACCGGTCACGCGATACAGCAGCTACTTCCAAGTCAAGTTGCTGCAAAGCATACACTACCGCCTTGGATGCTCCTCCCGTGCCTAGTACCAGCGCTTTTCTGTGATGTGTTTCGAGATAGGGCTCGATTGCTTTTTGAAAGCCGTAGGCATCGGTATTATATCCTTTGAAACCATTGGCCGTTGGTTTAATCGTGTTTACGGCACCAATATCAGCAGCGGTAGCATCGAGTTCATTTAGGAAAGGGATAACATCTTCTTTATACGGGATAGTAACGTTGAACCCTTTTAAATTAGGTTTAGCGAAGACCTCGGGAAGGGTGTCCAAATCTGGAAGGTCAAAATTGACATAGGTACAATCGTGCAAACCCAATTGTTGGAACTTATCGGCAAAATAACCTCTTGAAAAAGAATACGAGATGTTCTTACCCAACAACCCGAATAGCTTTTCGGTCTTTTCTGTTTTTTCCATACCAATCCAACAATAATAAAATAGCTATACCCAATACAATGAAAATCAAAGCGGTCCAAGTTTCGGTTTCTGAAAAATTAGGAAAGAAACGTTGGTAGTTTTGAATTATGGCGTCTCCGTTGCTATCCAATAAAACCTGGCCTGTTTCATCGGTTTGAAAAATGGTTTTTTTCCATGGCCACAAAACTCCTAGTGAACCGGTTATAAAACCAATAATGACTGCCGTAGAAATTTCTTTGTAGTGTTTGAGCACGTAACTCAACAAATGGGAAAAGGTAACAACCCCGAGCGCATAAACATCCTTAAAATTCTAGCGGTGTTTACTTTAGGTTCACTTACAGGGCTGGTTACCTTTTCC
>JBCBPD010000053.1:0-24093 GCA_039820925.1 Bacteroidota bacterium
CCTACTAGTAGCATACCTTTGATAGTCGTTTGTTTATTTAAGTAGCGGTTTTTTTCCATATTACTTTTATTGCTGATATTTTGTTATCCAATCGTTCCGAGGGTACTATTTCAAATCCATTTCTAAGATAGAAGGATAAGGGAGAACGATACAGTTTACCATTTTTCTTTTTCTCCTTGTCATGGTCAATGACCCAACCGTTTAGTTTTTTCTCTTTTACTCTAGCATGTTCCAAAAGTTGGGTGCCAAATCCTTTTCCATGAATGTTCGAGCTGATAATTAATGTGAACCATCTCTCACTTTGTCGCGTAAAGCACAAACACCATCCTTGAATATTTTCCTTTTTATCCATTAAAAGTATATGCCGTGTATTGGTAATACTTCCGAGGTAAGTATTGAATGTTTCTATCGATTCATGAGATAGTGATACAGGATACTCCTTGTTCCACAAAGCAATAATCTCAAGTTTTTGAGTATCTGATAAAACGGAGGATTCAAGGAATTCCATTCGCCGGGATTTAGTAGAAACGAACAAAGAGGATCTGGAACAATAACCAACATTTCCCTAAAAGTATTGTTTGCAGTTACTTTTTATAGCTACTTCTTTAGGACTTTTTCGATTTTAACCCTGCAATCTATGTAGTGAAAAGAAAAGTCCCATAAACAAAAGGAATCAGGTCACTAGCTACTCGCCGTTGTTTTAAAGGTATAAGCCCCCATTAACAATCCGAACAAACCAAATGAAACCAGATAATCCAAAATGTTGGGTAGGGTATAGCTGAGGGGAAACATAAACCAATTCATTTGAGGGAAGTCACTGGCGAAACCTACCAGAAGGCCTAGTGCCAATGTCGTGGTTAGGATTTTCTTTAGGGATTTGTGACTCTGGTTTTTGACCACCCAAAAGATGAAGCAAATGGTGATGAAATTAAAAATCAAGTTAAGCCCGAAAGCATTGCCGTCAAATAGTTTGGTCGAACCGGCTTTATATGCCATAAAGGTGATTCTTGGCCCTTTTTCCATTTTGCTTTCGATTTTGGCGATATCCTCGGGCGCATTGCTCTCGGGTATTCCGGGATAATGATAAATACCGTCTTCCGGCAAGGCTGTTTTCAGATTTTGCCCTTCAATCACGGCATCAGGAATGGTTTTTAAAGCGTTGGAATGAAAAGGCAAGGCCATCCAAGAAATCGCATTCCACACGAAAAGGATGATGGTTCCCAAGGCTAGGGTGATGATTGTTTTTTTCATTTAGGTTGGTGTAATTGATTTATTTTCTTCGGTTGTTATTGCAATTGAAAATGGATATGGTCATCATGTCTTACAGCCTGACAACCATGAAATCTCACTTTGCTACTCGTCAATTTCAATCTCTGTTTTAAATGTGGTTCAATGAAAAGTTTTCCAATTTCTTTTTGGCGTATGATTGAGTTCGCCAAATCCCGCGTCCCCATATTAGAAAACTTAATATCTCTGTTTATTCTTCCTAGCGTAAGGTACTTCGGAAAATCATATTGCCAGTTCCCTTTGCCTTTGCAAACTGAGATTTGGTCATATTCACTTTTAGTAGGCCCCTCGTAAACCCCGTAACCACTAATGGACGGCTTTTTATTTGTCAGTTCTGTGTCAAGATTTTCATAGATAAGGGAAACATCAACTTTTTTTCCGTCATTATGACTCAAGTGCGGGAGTAAAGGAAACTTATCAATAAAAGGAAAGTTGGCATCCAAATAGACTAATTTGATTCCGCTATTCTTTTTTTCAAAGTTGTTTGCAATTTCAGTAAGGGCCTTATTCAGCTCTGGTTTGACATAATTTCTATTGGCTAACTTGTAAAACAGTGAATGTGCACGTATGAATTCGGTTTCATTTATCCGTTCTCTACCAAAAAAAGGAGCAATATTGGGAACAAGTAAATAAGTGGCAACAAGATAAAGTGCAAGAAATAGAACAATTCGCTTTAACCTTATTCTTTCACCTTTTTTTCTGATAACGAGCAAAGTAGTCAGATACACAATTCCGCCTATTTGCGTTACCATCGTTAACAAGACTATCGCGATAAAGTGAATTATAACTTTCAATTACAAGAGAAAATAGGAGTAACGACCTAGCTAAAGTTACAGCAATTTTAAAAGAGTTATTTGCGGATTAATGTTTTCCTGGAACCCTTAGAAGTAGTATTCTTTAAACGTAAAAACCCCAGAACATTTTTGTTCTGGGGTTGGCAATAATTAAGCATTGGGTTGGTGGGCAGCTACATTCCAGACCCCAGTTGCTTCGGTTTCTGCAACATATTGTTCGAAACGTTTTGGGGGTCGACCCAAAATGGTTTCAATGTCGTTGGTGATTTCCGAATTCGCGGGGTTACCCAATACCACGTCGAACAAATAGTTCACCAACCATACAAAATCCTCAGGTAGTCCCGCTTTTCGCATGCCTTCGCTGTATTCTTGCAAAGAAACGGGCACGTATGTGATTTGTCGGTCCGTGGCTTTGGCGATGGCAGCCACTGTTTCTGGAAAGGTCAAGGTTTCCGGTCCGGTAAGCTGATAGATGTTGCCATTGTGCTCGTCATTAAGCAAGACTTCAACGGCCACCTCGGCAATATCATCGGCATCTACCCATGGAATCTGTACTTCGGATTGCGGTAAGGCTACAAAACCATCCAAAACGGGTTCCAACAAAAAGTTCTCGCTAAAATTTTGATTGAACCAACTGGCACGTACGATGGTGTAATCCATTCCTGAATGGATGACCACCTGCTCAGACAATTGGGCTTCGCGCTCACCTTTTCCGGAGAGCAACACCATTTTTTTCAGATTTGCACGCTTGGCGGCTTTTACCAACTGTTCCACGGCGTCCAATGCTCCAGGCACGGCTAAATCGGGTTGGTAGGTCACATAGACTTTTTCCATGCCTTCCAAAGCTTTGTCCCAACCTTCAGGCACATGCCAATCAAATGCTGGATTTGCGCTACGCGAGCCGACGCGAACGTTATGGCCCTGCGCTTCCAATAGTTTTACAATTCGTTTTCCGGTTTTTCCGGTTCCTCCGATAACTAAGATGTTTTCTTTTTTCATTTTTACTTGTATTTAATTGTTTTTGAATTTTGTTTCCGTCGCTGCTGAATATGTTGTTTTATGAATAATGGGTTGTGTTTACTTTCTTTCGGACTTGGGTATACCAGTAAAGCGTGGCTATTCCGATGAATTCGATGCCGATGAGCCAAAAACCGATGGCCGTGAAGAAATCGAAATAACTTCCGCCGCTGGGTATGATGAGATAGGGCACGGTAATCAGGGCATCCAGACTTCCGGCTATCAAGAAAAAGGCTAGTCCCATCCAATACCCTTTTAGGTTATTCTGTCCTCGATAGTACAGTTTGGTTCCAAACCACACTACCGGGAGCACTCCAAACGATAGCATAAGGTTAGCTTGTAGGGTAGCATCTTTTAAGATGGGAATGAAAAAGGATAGCGAATACAAGCTCACGCCGATAATCCAAATCAGGATGCCAATAACTAGGGTTCTTACAATTTGCATGATGTTTTGTTTTATGATTTATGAAATAGGATTCCCATGAGCAGTAGGGCAAAGGCAAGCGAAGAGGTTAGCGTCCGCACTAGATGCCAGTGCTTCCAAGGGTTTTCAAACTTTGCTCTGAGCGCTTTGAGGTCTTGAGCTGAAAGCTGTTCCAACAGACTTTGGTCCAAGATGTTGTTCAAGGGCACGTTTCTGAAAATGGTTACCCAACCAATTCCGAAGGAAAAGAGTAGGGCCGCCAAAAGGAACGTCCAGAATTCCCAAGTAGCCGAGTTTCGATGCAAAAAGACATTGCAAAACAGCAAAGGAATAGGTCCAAGGAACACCGCTAAAAAAAGTGGGTTTAAAATGGCTCGGTTCATGGCCTGAAACGACTTTAAATAGGTAAGGTCATCTAGGCGTCCGATGCCTGGGGTAACGGAGTTGGTCCAAGTGAAGCATAAGCCTGCGGTTAGACCACAGCCCAAAATGCTGAGAAGGAGTACGGTTGATTTTAGTGAAATGTCCATGACTTCTGTTTTTGTATTACGAGAACAAAATTCAGAAGCTGGGTCTCGAAAGACTTATTCGAAAAGAAGAATGATTTGTTCGAAAAGTGAAACTACTTGACCTGACTGGGTCTGTAGCCGAATTTTTTGGCAAAAGCGTTCGAGAAAGAGCTCAGACTATCATAGCCTACCTGCCAAGCCGCTTCTTGTACGGTTGCCTTTTTGGAATGGATTAGGCCATGGGCTGTATCCAACCGTTCGTTTTGTAAGTACTTAAAAACCGGAACCCCAAAAACAGCTTTGAACTCCTTTTTTAGTGCTGTGGTATTTAAGCCAATGTGTTTTGACAATTCAGAAAGCGAAGGGGGCGCATCAAGATTGTCTAAAAGAAGCTGTTTGACCTCTTGAAGTTTTTCCCTTCGCTGGTTGCCGGTATGAGCGGTTTGTTGTTGAGCCAGTTGACCAAAAAAGTGGGAAAGCAATACGGTGATTTGACTCCGGAAGAACATCATTTTGGTCTTTCCGCTATAGGTGTTGGTAAAAACCGAATCCACAATACGCTGCATTTCAGGGGTCATAAAAAAGCGAGGACCTTCTACATAATGGTCTCGGGGATTCACCAATTCCGCCATTAATTCGGAAAAGATATCTCCCTCTGCATTGGGCAAATGTTCCAGATTTCGCATGGCAGTGGCAACTACAATACACTGTAAGTTTCGGTCTGGCGAGACGGTGTGTTCAAACTCTACTTTTTCGTCAGCATAAAAGGCCAGAGTAAGGCCTTTGGTATTTTGGTATACTTCAGACTTACCATCATACCGCATGGCCAATTGCACATTGCCGGAACCGTAAAATGCAACGGCAATGATGGGCTCGTCAAAAAAACAGGAATCTACTTCCACCACCTCGGATTCAGCCTCTTCGACCAAAACCACAAAGTCATTAATATGGATAAAATCACGTGTCATTCCGTCCTTTGAAAGTACAAAATCATCGTCTTTTCAAAGAAATTTGGACGTGAAGTATTTGATTTAGGGCTTTTTTTCTTGTTTTAGCCCTTTCAGTCTTCTTTTGAAGTGCATGATGTAGGCCACATTAAACCCAAAATTCAAATTCGGATTCCTGAAGTTGAAGTTGTTTCGGGTTTGTGCAATAAAGGCCGGTTCGGCCATACCCAACGCGTTGGTCAATTGGAATTGCATCATCAAATCTCCAATTTCCCAGTTCACACCAACGGCAAAGGGCGCATAGGTGTTGAAACTTTCAATAGGGTTGGCTACTGTATAATATTCGCTGACGAAAGACATGTGGTTTCCAATTTTATAGCGCCCACCGATACCAACGGCAAAGTGGTTTTGTGGGTCTTCTTCGGAGAATTCCAATCCGCGATGAATAAAAGTGGGAGTGACTTGAAGCGAGAACTTTCGGGAAAACTTTCGGGCAATCAGCAGTTGCGAAGCGTAGGACATGCGATTGCCGAAATCGTCTGCTATGGCATCATTCGCAATGCCCTCACTAAAATAGGTGGCATTCTGAAACAAGGTGATGCTCACTGGGGAACCTTTTCCATCCAAACCTTGTTGTACCAGCTTGTATTTCGCATAGCCGTCAAAAAGCCCATCCCAGGTAGTTCCTCCGAATCCCATGGAAAATCTATCGGTGAATCCATATTCCAGGGCGACACGAGTACTCATCCTATCGGACAAAAAGCTTTGGGTTCGTTCTTCTGGGGTATTCCAAAAACGATTGGAAACAAATAATTCCAGCACGCCTTTTTTTCGGGTTTCAATGGAGTGCCCAAAAGTGATGCGCGTGGTTTTAAAGGTGGCCTCGGTGAATTGGGGCACCTTGTCTTGTTCTTCGTCCAATATATCCAACAGGTTTTGGGAAAAGCCAAAGCTTCCCGTCAAAACCAACATACCAATACAAAAAGCGCCTTTAACTGTCATAGGGGTCGTATTCAAATCTGAAATCTACGGAAATGGTCTTGGCAATGTTCCCCGCCAACAAAGGCGGTATTTTGATGTCATAGTCTTTGACTACGGCTTCAAAGGTTCCGGTAAGGATGTACTTACCGTCAATTTTTTCAATTTTGGTCTTGATGTCCAAAGTTTTGGACACGCCATGCATCGTAAAAGTACCTTTTACGATTCGGGTATGGGGCTCGGATTGCGAGGTGTCAAAATCTGAGATTGTCCCTTCAAAGGTTGCCTTGGGATAAATATCCGATTCGATATAACTCTCGTTGAAATGTTCGCGCATTAGCGCTTTTTCAAAAACGAAGGCATTCATCAAGATGTTCACGGCAATTTCGCCGCTAGAAAGGTCGATAATGCTTAGCACTTGATTGTTCTGTGCCTTGATATTTTCTACCGAGGTATAAGAGAAAAAGGCCACGTTCCCTTGACGGGCGATGATTTTCTCTGTGTTTTGGGCATGGACACAAAAACTTACCAAAAAAAGTATGGGAATAAGTTTGTTCATGGTTGGTGGGTGCGCGTCAGAACGCAATTTAAGAAAATGGCATCCTTTAAAAAACCTTTGTAGATGCCTTTCAGCGTTATGGAATCTTTTTCGTGCAATTGGTTTAGGGTTTCGGTTTGACCCGCCTTCATATCACAAATGATATAAGACTTCATTTCAGTTCCACCTTGTAAAATAAGGGTTTCCCTGCCATTTAAGGTGTTGATTTCTTTGATAACACCATGGATTTCAACGACTTCTTCCGTATTCAAAACCGTCAACTGTGTAGTAGTGTCCTTCAATTGGGCAAGAAGGTTTTCAGCACTAATGCTCATTTCAGGCGTTGCTTTGGACACATCCAAGGGTTTTTGGAAGTACCAAAATGCTATTGCAGAAAGCAGTAGCACTAGGGCAATGCCAAAAATATACGTACTGTGTTTGGATGGTTTTTTCACGATTCGCTGGGCAAATGAGTTGATGTTTTTAAACTAGAAATGCACCTAGGACCTTTTTTCGGCCCCAGGTACAAAACTAACTAAACTAATCTCCTTTTTCAATCAACTATGTTTAGGGTTCCAGTCATAGAGCCATGGAACTCACAATTGTAAAATAAAGTATCCGGAGCATCATTTGGCACGGTAAAGGTGATGGTTCCATCAGCAATACCGTTGTCGGTCACGCCATTGTTAAAAGCGTTTCCGGTGCCGGTTCCTTGAATAGATTTAATGATGAACGGATGACCTGGAGCATCTACGTTGAATTCGTAGGTTTCCCCACGGGTCAAGGTAATGTCTGGATTAACCGCATCGGTCAAACCATTACCGTTGAAAATGTAGGCAGATGCCCCTTGATTAGTTACGTTGAACACTATTGCGTCTTCGTCGGCAGTTGGAGCTACCTCAGTTTCTGTATTTAAGATTGGCCAAACACCTGCTTGTGGGAAACCAACACCAAAGTTGTCACCACGTTGTTGGTCTTGTCCAAAGAAGTACAACGGCCATCCTTTGTAAGTAATTTGTTCTCTGTCAAAAACATCGATTACGGCAAAGTCATCAGGATTCAAGATGCTGGGTACATTTTCCAAAACGGTTTGGAAGATGGGCCATACCCCATTGTTTCCAAAATCTTGAGCCGTGAAATTGTTGATGCCGTTGGTATCGTTGACAAAACGATAAAGGGTGTTGCCAGCGGCATCGGTCAAATAAAATGTTTGTTCGTCTCCTTCTACATATGCGTCGGTAAGATTGGTCTCTACGCCGTTGGAATCTCTTCCCACTAATTGGGCTTGGGTCACCATAATGGTGTAATCTGGTTTGGCCACAAACCATACCCCTCCGGCACCATCTCCATTAATATCATTGGCATTTGCATCATTTGCGAAGAGGTATAGTGGCCATCCTTTGTAGGTGGTTTGTGAACTACCATCATCTCTGGTGATTTCTCCGAAATCTGATGCGGCCAATCCTGCGTCTAAGGTCAATTGCGCTTCGTGGAAGGCAGGCCAAGTGGCAATACAACCATCGATACAGTTGGAATCACCTTTGCTGTCTGGCGCAAAGAAATACAAAGTAAATCCTTCGGAATTGGTCAAAACATTACCGAAATCGGCATCGTTTCGTAAACGGACGGCATTCTCCACTACTGGATTTGGGTCGTCGTTAACTGGGTCGTCATTACCCGCAGGTACTTCGGGGTCGTCACTGCTACACGCAAAAAGCGTTAAGATTGCTGAGGTAAGTAAAAAGAACTTTTTCATTTTTTTAGATTTTTTAGATGTGATCAAAAGAATTATTATTTAAACAGTATTATGGTATAAAGGTGCGTGAGGGGGAAAAATGCCCTTTAAAGGGGAACAATTCCCCTTCGAATTTTCGCCCGAAATCCCTTCACGCGATATTTTTATAATTGATTGGAATGGTAGTTTCCAGAAAGGGGCATAGCGATTCCGTTTTCAAGTGACTTTGTTTTGAACAGTTGCACAACGGTGTTACTTGATACTCCTTTTTAATCCTATCCCCTAAAGGAGGATATCCTAAATCCATCAGCATATTCAATGCTGAGGCGAGTTCATTGGCGCGAATGAAGTTGAAGGTTATCAAGGTTTCATCCGGATAGGCCACCACATTCGAGATGTCTGGAATATGGGACAATGCCATTTTTATTTTCTGGGCACACGAACTGCAAAAAGCGTTCTGTACCTGAATGTTTGCAAATCCTGTTTTCATGGTTAAGGTTTTAGAATACGCGTGATAAATTGAATCCGAAGAAAATGTCACCTTCGCCCCAGTCACCCGTAGCCTGCCCCAAAAAGAAATTGGTATTCATGGGTTGGGCATTGGTAAAGTGCAATTGGAATACGTGTCCTCCGGTTTCCAAATCAAATCCAATGGACAATGGGTTTACGAATGGAGAATCCGCAGCGCGGTTCAGGTGTAAACCATAGTCCACGTTAAGGGACCATCTTTTTGTAAGCTTGCATCGCCCACCGAAGCCCACTGCGTATTGTGAGTTCTCTTGGGTATCAAGCGCGACCAAATTGTCATGAAAGAAGGTTGGTGCTACTTGAAAGGACAAGTTTTTGTTCAATTTGGTGGAAACCAATGCTTGGGTGGAGTAGCTCAATCGATTTTCAAAGGACAAACCGGGCAAGGTCTGTTCATCTAAAGCCGTATTGAGCATGGCACTGTTGAACAATACCAAAGTAAACGGCAACCCATTGCGCTTTTGTCTCAGCAAACGAAGCTTTAACGACGTCTCGTAGATTTTTTGGAAAGAGCTTCTGGAGACTCCGATGTTGATACCATCTGAAATTCCGTAAATGAAGTTCAAACGCGTGACCGCTTGGTCCAATCCAAAAAAGTCTTCAATTCCTGGTTTGATGGAACCGAATCGGTGGGACACTACAAAGTAGAGTTCTTGTTTCGAGACTATTTTGGTGGACTCAAAGTTTACGATTTTAAGTCCTTTAAATGCTGCCGTTTCAAAAGACTCATCTGTAGTCTCGGCATCTAGCTCGTCTAAAAGGTCTTCTTGTGCGCCTAAGAGTAGGGGCAAAAACAATAGAATTGTGAGTATTCTCATGGTTGTGTTGTTTTTAATATAAAATGATGGTGGCTTGGTCTACTTTCACTAGTTCCAAAAGCTCGTCGTAGCCCACACACCTTCCTTTAATGGTGATTTCCATATCCTTGCTTAAAGGAGCATCTAGGTTTGAGGGTAGAAGATTCGCTTGAATGTGATTGTCCAATACTATCCAACCGGAATCAAACTCGGTAACTTTTCCCGTGGTTTGAACCACTTGGTCGATATAATCCAAACCTTGGGTTTCCGCTTGAAAGGCTTCATTAAGACTTTCCGGTGGTAGCGTGAACGCTACTTCTTCTTCTAGAATATTTCGCTGCTCAGGGAACATATACTGATACCCGAAGTAGGCTAAAGCTCCAGCGATTATGGTCGTAGTTACAATGATGTAGGTGAATCTTGTTTTCATCGTTTTTGAAATTTAAAGTGAAGGGCAACCTGTACTTGTTTGGCAATTTTGTTGGCAACGATTTTGGGTATTTCGATATCAAAGTCCGCAGGGGCTACCACGAAGTTTCCGGTCATTTCGATGATATCGCCAACTCGTTTCACATCGAGTTCAGTGTTGACCTGTTTGCCTTTGCCATGGAGTTCTAAGGTTCCTGCAACGGGAACTTTAGTAGTTTCCTCGCTAAGACTCGAGACATCTAAATCCTTAAGGTTTCCTTTGAACGTTGCCTTAGGATAGGTTTCTGATTCGATGTAGTTTTCATTGAAATGCTCTTCCATCAATGAGTTTTTGAACGTAAAACCTTTCACAAGGGCCAATGAGGCAATTTCAAGAGTACCGCTATCAAAAATGGCCGTCACTGAGGAGTTGGTGGCCTTGACTTCTTCGAAGAGCTTTTCCGAAGCTTCAAAGGTTACCTGGCCGTTCTTATCAACATACTTGTCTTGCGCGCTCACGAAACTCTGTGCGAGCATTAGGGCCAATACGAAAAAAGTGTTCTGGATTTTCATGTTTATTTTGGATTAAGATTATTCTTCTAGAGCGCCTTCATCAATCCACTGGTCAATGAGGTCAATGGTATTTTGTGGCATACGTCCGCTCGGAGGCATAGCACTCGATTCTCCGGTAAGTTTTACTATGGCTTCCAAAAGTGAACCGTTGTCCACACGAACCCTCACTTGGTCATAATTTGCTAAAGGAAACGGGGCGCCGTTGCGTGGCGGGTCAGCATGGCATCCTACGCATTGACCATCAATAATGGCTTTGATACGTCCATTATAAGTAAGGGTAACAGGTTCTGGGTCGGGGTCTGGATTAGCGATTTCAACGAGGTCGCTTTCACTGTCATTTGTGCATCCGGTTAAAACGGCGAGCAACATTAGAATTAAAAACCAAGGCTTGTTTGTCATTTTGTTTCGTTTTGAGTCAGGCTGTCCTGAGTTTTGTTGATTTTATTTGATGACAAAGCAAGGGCAGGATAGAGGGGTAGAACGACAAAACCTGTGTAAAGGGGAAGAATTGGCCTTAACAGGGAAAAATCCGGCTTGAACGGAACGCCAAAAACCTAAAAGTGAAAAATCAGCCTTGAACGGACACTACGCTGTCGGGCCAGATAACTTGGCAAATGATTATATTCGGGAAAAATTGCACCAACCTTCCATGCGAAAGGATAAACTATACTTTCTCACCTTTTTGTCTATTACCGTTATCTACGTGATTATAGCGGGAATCGCTTTACATTTTATGGTCAAGTCGAATACTCGGGCTTTACTGGAAACCCATTTGGAATTCAGTAAAAAAGAGGCGAAGACCTTGGGCGCCATGATAGGGAACCAGCTTCGGATGGATGTGCCCCGTGATACCGTGGTCGCACAATTGCAAAACTGCATTGACGGGACTGTTTTGGAAAAGGGCTTTTTGAGCATTTTTGATTGGTCGGGTCGCATCGTGTGCCATCCAGATATTAAAATGGTGGGTCAACCCGCAGGCTCGGATAAGTCATTTGTTTCTTCGGTTTCGGATGATTTAAATGCTGATACGTTTTTGAGCTTGTTGCAAGAGTATCCGTCCCAAAACGAAAATGAGGAAGCATTTGTTTCAGAAGTGATTCATCTGTATCCGGTTCAAAACTCGGATTGGATTGTGGCGGCGAATGTGAATATCATCAGTTTAAATGCACAATTGGATGCTACCCGAAGGAACTTTAGGACTATTTTTTTGGTCATGGGTCTTGTGGTGATTCTGGCCTACGTCCTTATCGTTCGTCTGTTAGGTAGTGCATATGAAAAGCGTTTGGAAATGAAAAACCAGAAGCTGGAGGACGAGGTCATCAACCTATCCAAACTGAATCGAGCGGTTGGGGACTATCAACAGAAAGTTGAAGAGCAACCCGCGCAAGAAACCAAAAAACGCATTCTCACATATGTCCGAAATGAATTGTTATCCATTCCCATAACCGAGATAGCTCATGTGTACACCGAAAACAGCATCACTTATGTGATTAGTTTTGATGGGCGGCGTTCCACCACAAACTTAAGTTTGGATGAGCTTTTCTCCCAGCTGGATGACAGTCAGTTTTTCCGAGCGAACCGACAATTCATCATTGCCATCTCCAGCATTGATAAAATCGTGAAATACGGAAACAACCAACTCAAGATTTTGGTTACTCCCGAATCGGAGAACCACATCATTATCAGTAAGAACCGTGCTTCGGAATTCAAACAGTGGTTGAATCAATAATCCTGTTGTAAAGCCATGGAACTTGCGTTGGATTTTATTTTGATAGGCGGTATCGTAGTCAACCTACTGATTTTGGGCCTGCTTTTTAAAATCAAAGACAAGCAATTGCCGCACCAGATATTGTTTGTTTTCTTCACCTTATTATTTACGGTCTCTTTGTTTGGCTACGGGCAGACGCATCAAGTGGATTGGCTCATTGCCATTTGTTGGGTTCCCGAAGAAATTGCGCCTTGGTGTATTGCACCTTTATTGCTCATCTATGTCCGGTCCATCTTTTTAAAATCTGAAGGATTACTTCAAAGACATTGGTTTCATTTTATTCCAGCACTTTTATATCTGCTGTTCATTGCAATCCCTTTTCTGGTTTCTTGGCTACAGCAGGATTTTTTATTTGAATACTTACGTTGGTTGACCGAACACGCCACAGAGGGCGTTATCATCATTCGGTGTTTTTATCACATTGGTTATGCCTCTTTCGCGCTCTATCTTTTTTTTAAGTACAAGCGGTTGATGAAATCCAATTTTTCTACCCTCTCAGAAAAGGAATTTCTTTGGATTCAATACTTATTAATTGGAACCTTGTTTGTGGTGGGCGTGGATTTGATCACCGAAGTTTTATACGTGGCTTTCGATATAGAGTTTTTTGGTTCGGAGCCATCAGGGGGGACATTGGTACTTGTAGTCATCATTTTTTTGATTCTGTACCTGGGATATTATGGGGTGAATCAATCCCGGATATTACTCCCACAATTTCTTCTGGTTGAAATAGATGGAAATACTACTGAAACCAAAATGCCAAGCTATACTTTCACAGCTTCTGAGGCACAAGAATTGGAAGAAAGTATTCAAAACCTTTTTCTGCATCAGAAACCCTATCTGGACGAAGATTTGACCTTACACAAACTGGCAACCCTATTAGGGACAGGAGACAAGAAACTTTCCACCTTTTTAAATCAGCATCTAAAAACCACTTTCTTCGATTTGGTCAATAAGGCTCGGGTGGCATCGGTACAAGAAAAAATGGCTTCCGAAGAATACGACCGCTATACTTTACTCGGTATTGCTTATGAAAGTGGTTTCAAATCCAAAACCAGTTTCAATCGTATTTTCAGAAAAGAAACAGGTTTGTCTCCATCTGCTTTTCGGAAACGTCAAAAATAGTTGGTAATAGGTGCCAATGGAAGCATTGGAACGTTCGGTGCTTATGGCTGCCGTTCTTTTGGGGAAACACTTGTTATGAAATACGGTTTTGTCTTCTTCTTTTTATTCGTCCTTGGTATGGGCCATCCGAAATCCACAGAGTCCATTAGGAACTCCGATGTGTACACTAGTAAATTGGAGGTAGTGGTCAGAGGGAGTAATTCGGATGGTTCTGTCTCAAAAGGAGGGTATGTCCTTTTGGAAATAGACGGCGAGGACCCAAAAGGAATAGCCTCATTTCGAATTCGTATCCCATCCTTTTATATTCATCAAGAATTGAAAAGTGTCGGCAAGAAGAAGCGTTGGAAAATTCACCAAACCTTTACCGTTGATGCAATTGACAGAGAAGCTACTCCGGAAATCTATCTCACACTAAAGAACACTAACGGGAACGTACTCACCAAAATCTATCCGCTAACCATCAAAGAATAACTTAAAGTTGGCGCCTGATTTAAAAACCAACTATTTGTGGTTTCATCAACCAAGACAAATAGAAGGAAATGAAACAATATCGTTTCCAAAAAATAGGTGCGACATTAAAATCTACTTTCCTCTTCATCAATCAAAAAACGAATCAGCCTAAATATTTAGAATGAAGTATAGCAATCATCTGAAACCAATTTTGGTCATTTTCTTGTGTGGATTGGGTTTGAATGTTTTGCCTTTGGCCGCGCAAGTCAATTCAGGGGCTTTGCAAGTAGGTAAAAGACTCCCTCAGGTTTTGGGTTTGAAAGACGTACATCGCTACGACTTGGAGTTAAAAAAAGGTCAGTTCGCTTTTTTGGATATAACCCAAAACGGAATTGATGTTATTGTGCATACCTTTTCACCCGACGGAAAACAAATAGAATCTTTTGATTCACCCAATGGAAACGATGGACGCGAGATGGTGTTGGTTGATGCGGCTGAGGAAGGCACCTATCAGATTGAAGTTAGGCCTTTGGGAGAGGACAAAAAGCGTAAAAGTGGCAAATACCAGATTCAACTGGTCAGCGTGCAAAACAATGTTTCAGAACATTTGGATATCACCCTATCGACTTTATACGGCCGTGGTTTTATTCCGGGTTTTGGGGTCACCATCTTAAATGATACAAGTATACTGTACCAAAGAACTGAGGGTTACGCGAATTTGGAAGAACGCCAACCATACACCGTAAAAACCGTTCAGAACATTGCTTCCGTCTCCAAAACGCTTATCGGTATATCCCTAATGCAATTGGTGGCGCAGGGAAAATTCACCATGGACACTCCCATCAACCAACTGCTGCCTTTTCCAGTAAGGAATCCCTATTTTCCCGAACAAGACATTACCGTTGGTCATTTGGCAACCCATACCTCAACGATTAAAGAAGATGATTTTTATGAAGCCGCTTATTTGGTAGATGAGAACGCCTCAATCGACCAGTATGTTTACCACAAAGCTTTTGCAAAGGCCTTTCGAAAAGCGCAAAAGAACGAGGCAATGCCACTCGGAGAATTCTTGAACACACATTTGTCCAAGGAGGGAAAGGCATACAAAAAAACCAATTTCTTCAAAGAAGTTCCTGGAAACAACTGGTACTACTCCAATGTAGGGGCCGCCTTGGCTGCATACATCGTTGAACAAGTGAGCGGTATGTCATATGCAACATATGTAACAGAAAATATTCTTCAACCTTTGGAATTACAAAGTGCTGGTTGGTATGGACAAGTACCTACTGACTTTGAAGTTACCCAACAGTATGATTTCAAAGGCAATCCACTTCCCAAAAAGACAATTATTACCTACCCCGATGGTGAGATGTATATGAATATTTTGGACTTGAGCAAATACCTAATGGCCTTCATGAAAGCCAGTAAGGGATTGGATACTCAAGTTTTAAATAGCGCGTCGCTGCAAGAAATGATGGAAGTACAACATGAACAAAAAGGCGGGCGCTTTGATGGACGCAGAGATGGCTTTTTTTGGGAATTCCGAAGCGGGGAGGTGATGGGGCATAGCGGTGGAGATTATGGCGTGAGTGCGCTCATGTACTTTCACCCGAAATCAGGTTTGGGATTTACGTATCTCTGCAACATGATGCCTTTGGAATCGGATTACAGCAATGCGATGTCGAGAAGTATATGGACTGCTGTAAAACGCTATGCACTCTATTTTGAAGCGCCATAACTTTAATGCCTTTCGCTTCAAAACGGATTGAAGTACTTTGTGTTTTAGAATATTTATGAGCTAAACATGCTCCCTTTATCAGGAGGAAATTATTCCCGCACTAAAATCGAATACGGTTTCATTGTGATACGTTTCTCCTGGTTTCAGCACGCTGTTGGGGAAGTGTGGATGGTTTGGGGCGTCCGGGAAATTCTGCGTTTCAAAACAAATGGCGGGAAAAAGGGAGTAGGTGGTATCCTGATAAAAATCAATATCCGGAAAGTGCAAAGGAGTGAATACAACCATGGCAGGCTGTTTGGTCAGCACTTTCATGCAGATGCCACTTTTTTTGGAAATGAGTGACGCGGAAAAAGGTTTTTGGGACAAAACATACACATCATCCAAGCCTTTGGAAGGAACATGCTTTACCGGAGATTTTTTCTGAAAGTCATAATGGGTTTGCGAGCAGGGGAGTATCCTTCCTGTTGGACATTTTTTTTCATCCAATTCCAAAACCTTACCACTGTTGATTTGCAAAAACTGCTCTGAAACACTGCCTTCCCCATCTAAGTTGAAGTAGGCATGATTGGTAAGGTTCAGCACGGTAGGTCGGTCCGTGGTCGCCGAATACACAATGCGCAATGCGTTGGACTCCAATAATTCATATTGAACGGTAACGGTTACGTTTCCTGGATAGCCTCCTTCCATATGGCCGCTTTGTAATTGCATTTTTATGCTTGGACTACGACCTTGCTTGGTTTCGATGATGTCCCAATACATTTTATCAAAGCCGGAACTACCCCCATGTAAATGCACTTCGGACTTTGTTTCCAATGGGTATTTTTTTCCGTCTAAAGAAAAAGAACCCTTTGAAATCCGACCCGCATAGCGCCCGATACTACTTCCGAGGTAAAGATTGTGTTTTTGATATGCTGAATTGGCATAGTCCTCTGCTTTGGGTAATCCCACAATCACATTTATCAGTTGCTCGTTTTTGTTCAGAATTTTCAATGCCATGAGGGTAGCACCATAATTGCAAACCTCTAACTCCATTCCTTTGGAATTGACCAGTTTCACGGTTTGCATCATCTTGCTTTCAGGTCCTATGATATTGTTCATTCTAAAAAGCTATCCTGTAAAATACGTCAAAATCCCAATGACGATGACTACCAACAATATCGAAAGTACTACATCGATGGTATCATAACTTTTCTTGGCCAATTGTTTGTCATCTGCACTTAAGGTACCGAAAGATAGACCTTTGATGGTGGCATAATTCGGTGGACTGGTCGCCAAGGATACCCCGATACAAAGCGCTAGTGAGAAGATGAACATAAAGATAGCCATATGGGCAAAATTTATGGTGGCAAACGTGTAAGCAAAGCCCGAGGCGATTTGTTCCCCAGTTTGCCTGAAATGTTCGATGTCAGGTTGATAATAGATTTCACTACCCAAACGAGCGATAAGCAAAACCAAACCGGTCATCAAGGTGGTAATGGCCGCTGTGGAATTGACCCTTTTCCAAACAATCCCCAATAAGAAAACCGTGGTCACCGGCGGCGCAATATAAGATTGTACGTTTTGGAGGTATTGGTACATCACCCCGCCACCAATTTTTTCCATGATAGGAATCCAAAAAATGCCAAGAACCACAATTACCGCTGTAGCCATTTTGCCAATGCGAAGAAGTTGTTTCTCTTCCTTCTGCGGCATGATTTTTTTGTAGATATCAATGGTGAAAATAGTAGAGCAGGAGTTAAAAACGGAAGCCAAGGAACTCATCAAGGCTGCAATCAAGCCCCCAGCTACAAGGCCTTTCAAACCGACAGGTAGCAGTGTTTTAACCAGCATAGGAAAAGCACGGTCTGCTTTTTCAACACTAAACATTTCGGGATTCTGAATTGTCAACGCAAAAGCGATGATACCGGGAATTAGGAATATGAAAATGGGCAACAATTTCAAGTAGGCTCCAAAAATGGCGCCTCTTCGTCCTATTTTAATATTATTGGCAGCAAGCGTTCGTTGCACGATGTATTGGTCCGTGCACCAGTACCAAATCCCCACGATGGTACCTCCAATCAACAAGCCCGTCCAAGGAAAATCAGGGTCACTCATCGGGCGCCACATATTAAAATGTTGTGGACTGACTTCTTTAACGGTTTCCGTAATTACGGACCATCCCCCAATTTCTTGAAGTCCGAGAAAGGTGATAATCAAAGACCCTAAAATCAAAATGACGGTTTGTAAGGTTTCCGTATAGATAACGGCTTTCATCCCACCAATAATGGTATAGACCCCCGTAAACAATACAATTCCGATAGCGCCACCCCAGAAGGATACGCCAAGTAGCTCGGAAACTACAATTCCACCTGCGTAAATGGTGACTGAGACTTTGGTGATAATATACCCGACTAGCGAAAAGATGGACAAAAACCATCGGGAACGGCTGTCGAATCGCTTTTCCAGAAATTCAGGCATGGTAAACGCGCCACTTCGGATATAAAAGGGGAGAAACAACCATCCCAGTAACAATACAATCCAGGCATGCAATTCATAATGGGCCATTGGGGTTCCCGATTCGAATCCGGTACCAGCCAATCCTACAACGTGTTCAGACCCAATATTGGAGGCAAATATGGATGCCCCGATGACGAACCAACCGACATTTCTTCCTGCCAAAAAGTAGTCTTCGGTATCCTTATTTTTCTGCAGAATTACCCAAACCGCGACACCAATCAAAGCGAGGAAATAGATGCCTAGGACAATCCAATCCCCAAATTCCAAAACGGATTCCATAGATTAAATGTATTGGTTGATGATGTTCTCGAACAACTCTTGCTTTCCGCTGACCAAAGGCAATTCACCATTCTCCTTTGCTAGCTCGTAGAGTTGTTCAAAGTCCAGTTTACCTTCTTCAAATGCCTTTCCCAAACCATCGTCAAAAGAAGCATAGCGTTTTTCTCGTAGGGCATTGTAAGCAGATGAATTCAAGATTTTATCCGCAGTAAGTAATGCTCTGGCAAAAACATCCGCTCCGCCAATATGGGCCAAAAAGATGTCTTCAGTGTCGGTTGAGTTTCTTCGGATTTTAGCGTCAAAGTTGATTCCACCCCCTTGAAGTCCACCAGCGTTTAGAAAGACCAACATCGCTTCCGTAGCTTCATAAATATTATTTGGGAATTGGTCGGTATCCCAACCGTTTTGATAATCGCCTCGGTTGGCATCAATACTGCCCAACATGCCCGCATCGGCAGCGACTTGTAGTTCGTGCTGGAAGGTATGCTGTGCCAAGGTCGCATGGTTGACCTCGATATTGATTTTGAAATCGTTATCCAATCCATATTGCCTCAAAAAGGCTATGGAAGTGGCCGTATCGAAGTCATATTGGTGCTTCATGGGCTCCATGGGCTTCGGCTCAATAAAAAAGGTGCCTTTGAATCCTTGCGCTCGGGCATAATCCCGTGCTTTGGCCAAAAACTGTCCCACGTGGTCCTGTTCCCGTTTCATATCGGTATTGAGTAGACTCATGTATCCTTCTCTACCACCCCAGAACACGTAATTTTCGCCATCTAAAGCAATAGTGGCATCTAGCGCTAATTTTACTTGCCCCGCTGCTCTTGCCAGCACATTGAATTCTGGATTTGTCGCGGCGCCATTCATATAGCGCGGGTTGGAAAAACAATTGGAAGTACCCCAAAGCAATTTGATACCCGTTTCGGCTTGTTTTTGCTTTAAGTAGGAGACAATGGTATGCAAGCGCTCTTCCGATTCCGAGAAAGTTGCTCCCTCACGAATCAAATCGTAATCATGAAAACAGTAGTAACCAAATCCCAATTTTGAAATGAATTCGAATGCAGCGTCCGCTTTCATCTTGGCTGCTTCAACAGCATCTTCTGGGGCATCCCATGCATATTGTTGCGTTCCAGGACCAAAAGGGTCTGCGCCAGTGCCACAGAAGGAATGCCAATAGGCAACGGCGAACTTAAAGTGTTCGGCCATGGTCTTTCCCGCCACCACCTGCTCTGGATTATAGTATTTATAGGCAAGCGGGTTATCGGATGCTTTCCCTTCAAACTTGATTTTTCCTATGGATTTGAAATATTCGGTTGTTGCTGTCATCTGTTTTGTTATTGAATTATGGTGTTCAAGGCTGTTTGCCAGCGTGAAAAGGCGTCTTCATAGCTTTCTTTTTGAGGAAGCGGTTCAAACGTTTCGAGATAGT
The DNA here is from genome assembly GCA_039820925.1 of Bacteroidota bacterium. Lineage (GTDB taxonomy): Bacteria > Bacteroidota > Bacteroidia > Flavobacteriales > Flavobacteriaceae > Flagellimonas. Next base: position 19,815 of record JBCBPD010000053.1, read on the forward strand.
CATTTTCTGAAACGACTGCGCTTACATCAAAAGCGTTATCAACCGCCCCTGCTGCTCTCGCTGCCCCGATGGCACCTGTGGTATTATAAATTTCGATTTCTTGGTTAATTAAAGTAGCAATGGTCTCAGAGAATATTTTGGATTGGAACAAATTGTCATTTCCCGCTCGAAGCACTTGAATAGGGGTGTTGTCCTTCTTCAAGATTTCCATGCCGTATACAAAGGCAAAGGCAATGCCTTCCAAGGCCGCTCTAAGAATGTCCCCTTGACCATGTTGATTAAAGTTGAGATTACACATATGACTACCAATGGTCCGGTTGTCGAACATTCGCTCCGCACCATTCCCAAAGGGAATGATTTGCAAATTATTGGAACCAACAGGTACTTCGGAAGCCATTGTGTTCATTTGGCCATAGGCGTTTGGCCCGGGATTCAAAAGGTCCTTTAGCCAACGGTATTGGATACCTGCCCCATTGATGCATAGCAGTTTTCCGATTCTTGGGTTCTCTTTGTTATGGTTGACATGGGCAAAATTGTTGAGTTTAATTCCCTCGGTAGCATTTAAACTTTCGGTAACCGCATACAAAACCCCTGATGTGCCTCCCGTGGTTGCTACTTCTCCAGGTTCGAATACATTTAAAGATAAAGCGTTGTTCGGTTGGTCACCCGCTCGATAAAGAATGGGTGTTCCAGCCAAAAGTCCGCTTTCTTCCGCCCCTTTATCGGATACTTTCGCTTGGTGCCCAAAAGTGTCTACGATTTGTGGAAGAAGATTTTTATCAATTTGATAATAATCCATGACCATTTCCGCTGGTGCGGAATGCTTAAAGTCCCAAAGAATTCCCTCGGATAATCCCGAAATGGTAGTGGTGTATTCGTCAGAGAACTTGAAAGCGATAAAGTCACCGGGAAGCATGAATTTATGAATCCTCTCGTATTTTTTGGGTTCGTTTTGTTTTACCCAAGCCAGTTTGGAAGCAGTGAAATTTGCTGGGGAATTGAGCAGATGTTCCATACAATCGGTTTCTCCGAGTTGTTGAAAGGCTGAATCGCCCAATTCAACCGCACGGCTATCACACCAAATAATGGAATCTCTTACGACAGTTCCCTTATCATCCACTAGAACCAAGCCATGCATCTGATACGCAATGCCAATACCCAAAATCGCGTCCGGTTTTAGGTCGTTTTCCGCCAGCAGCCTTTTTGAGGCATTACAGACGTGGGTCCACCATAACTCGGGGTCTTGTTCCGCCCAGTGAGTTTGTGGACTCTGTATGGCCATTTCTTGCTCAGGTTCTTGAACCGTGGATACGACTTTTCCCGTTTGGGCCGATACCAAAGATGCCTTTATCGAGGAGCTGCCAACATCGAAACCGATATAGAACATACGAGTTGTTTTTTATTGGGATTCTTTAAAAGATAAGGGTATTCCCTAAATTTTTATGGTTGTCCCAGAGACATTTATTTTTTTCAGAACTACTTGACCCTTTGCTATGCTTTCTTCGGAAGGTTGTCTTCCGCCTACGGAAATCTCATAAGTCCCTGGTATAATTACTTTTTCACCTTTTTCATTTACAGTGCTTAGCTGTTCTTTGTTGATTTTAAAGGTCAAGGATTTCTTTTCTCCTGGCGCGAAACCGACCCGGTCAAATGCGGCTAAAGTCTTGTGCGGATTTTGATTATCAGCATTCGGATTTTGCACATAAACCTGAATGACTTCCTCTCCTTTTAAAGCACTTTTGTTTTCTACCTCGACCGTTAAGGTGATGTCCTCACCAGCGGAAATGTTTTCCGGCAATTCGACGTTGCGGTATGCAAAGTTCGCGTAGCTCAAACCATATCCGAATTCATATAGCGGGTCACCTTTGAAATAGCGATAGGTTTTCCCTTTCATATCATAATCACTAAAAGGAGGAATGTCGTTGATGTCTTTGTAAAAGGTTACGGGGAGTCTTCCCGCAGGGTTATAGTCCCCAAAAATAACGTCGGCAATGGCTGTGCCGCCCGCTTGACCGGGATACCAAGCTTCAATTATAGCGGGAAGGTTCTCATTTTCCCAATTGATGGACAAAGCACTACCATTGAGCAATACGAGTACGGTTGGTTTGCCTAGTGCTTGTATTTTTTGAATCAAATCGGATTGTGTTTTGGGCAATTTGGTATGTACACGGTCTCCACCAGAAAAGCCATCTACTTTAACCTTCATCTCTTCGCCTTCCAGCAAAGGACTTATGCCCATGCACAAAACCACCGCGTCAGCGTCTTTGGCAATATCAAGGGCCTCCTGTTCTAGATTTTCTTTGGGTGCCTCCCACAACAGCCGCATAATGGAGTGTTCCGTGTTATTCTGGACGCATTCAAAACGCAGTTCATATTTTTCCCCGGCTTTAAGGTCTACGTATTCGTAAATTTTCTTCGGATGGTGCACGTCATGGCGTTCCATTAGAAGGGTATTGTCCAAATACAATTTCATGGAAGAAAATGCTTCTCCACCCAAAGCATAGGTCCCCGATTTCGCTACGGAAAGAATTCCTGACCAGCGCACGGAATAGGCATCGGGATTCATATCTTCAAAAGGTGGGGTTGTTCTCCAAGTGAAATCCACCGTTGGGTCTACGCGGGTATGTTTTGGTTGCCCTTCAAAGTTGAGATTGTCAAAGTATTCGCCTTTTAATCCTTCCGTCTGTAAAGTGCCATCCGTGAACATAACGGACTGCGGCATAGGCTCAAAAACCGGAAGTCCTTCCGCTAGTTTGCAACCTACCGCATAAGATACTTTTGCATTGGGAAGTTTGTTTTGGATGCCTTGCAATGGGGTTATGGGTTCAGTGGGATAGCCATTGTAATTGCCTAGCAGTACTTCCAAATCATCCGCGTTGGACCCAATAACTGCTATTTTTTGAATCTTGTTTTTATCCAAAGGCAAGGTGTTGTTGTCATTTTTCAAAAGCACCATGGATTTTCGAGCGGTTTCCAAAGCGGCCAAACGATGTTTTTCAGAGTCAACCACACCATAAGGGATGTTTTCATATGGCACGGCACCTTCTGGAGCAAAAAGACCTAGCTTCAGTCTAGCGACCATCAATCGCTGAAGGGATACGTCCAATTCAGCTTCTGTGATTAGACCATCTTTTACCGCTTGCACCAAGGCAGGGTAGGAATCTCCGCAATTCAAATCGGTACCGGCTTTAACTGCAACGGCAGAAGCTTCCTTCGCATCGGCACTAATTTCGTGTGCCCCTTCATCGTAGAAATCCTTGATGGCCCAACAATCTGAAACAATATAGCCCTCAAAACCCCAATCGTCACGAAGCAAATTGCTTAAAGCAATGTTTCCACAACACGGTTCACCATTGTAACTGTTGTACGCGCACATCACGGAATACACGCCTGCTTCTTTTACCACCTTTTCAAAGTGTGGACTATAGGTATTCAAAAAATCTTGTGGACTTGGCACCGCATTGAAACTGTGACGGTCCGCTTCCGGTCCGCTATGTACGGCAAAATGTTTTGCAGTAGCAACCAATTTTAGATAGTTGGGGTCATCGCCTTGAAGGCCTTTAATGAAGCGTACGGCCAACTCTCCCGCCAAATAGGGGTCTTCTCCATAGGTTTCCATACCGCGCCCCCAACGTGGGTCTCGGAAAATGTTGATGTTCGGCGTCCAATACGTCAGTCCTTGGTAAATCCCTCGTTTACCGCGAGAAGCAAATTCATGGTGTTTGGCTCGAGCTTCATCGGAAATGATGTTCGAGATTTTGGACATTTGGTCCCTATCAAAAGTGGCGGCTAGCCCAATGGCTTGTGGAAAAACAGTTGCTCTTCCGGCCCTTCCTACACCGTGCAGACATTCATTCCACCAATTGTATTCAGGAATACCCAATCGCTCAATTGCTGGGGATTCATAATTCATTTGGGAAACTTTTTCCTCCAAGGTCATTTGCGCTACCAACGCTTTTGCCTTTTCCTCGAAATCGAAAGGAGTGGCTATTTCCATCTCATCATTTGTTTTTTTTGAAATTACCCAAGAACACCCGGCTAATAGGAATAGACCAATACATAGTCCCAAGATGGTTTTTTTAAATGTCATTTTCGATTCGATTTAGTTCTTTATTGGTTCTGTTTTATTTTAAAGCATCAAGAAAACCGTAGTAAGCCTCTTTTTTGCGGAATTTATCATCAAAGAGTAGTGGCCAATCCATATGACCAAAACGAGGTGTAATCCAAGAATCATCGTCTTTCAATCCCCAAACGGTTAGCGCATATTGATATTTTTCAG